>CAYRMV010000061.1:0-18819 GCA_964425255.1 uncultured Flavobacteriales bacterium | reverse complement strand
TGCAAACCAAGTCTAATCATACTTGTGTCATATAAATCGGGACCATCAAAATAACCTCCATTTAAAGATGGACCATTTTGTAAAAATTGAAGAGCAAGTTAAGTTATTATGCTGCATGTTTTATTTTTTCAAATTCATTTACAGTTAAACAACCGAGGGCTGAATGTCGTCTGTTCCGATCGTAAAATCCTTCAATGTATTCAAATATAGCCATTTCTGCTTCTTTTTGATTCATGCAAACTGTTTCATACACTTCCTCAGCTTCTACTTATGTCATTTTCGGCTAACCTCTTCCAGGGAAACTACTTCTCTAGTAGCGATCAAACTCCTGAAACCATCAATTTAAACTATTGATCGTGACCCCATACTCACGACTCACTGCGCTCACTTTGCCTCTTGACCTGCACAACTCCAATAGCTTCAACTTATAATCTCGGTTGTAGGTCTTTCTTTTCTCTTTCAATTTGTTAAGGTATTTATATGTTTATAACTATCGCTTAAAACAAAACGTTTGAGTTACCAATTTGCACCCTATTTCAGGTTCAAAATTCAAAAATCACCCAAGACTTTACGTATTATGATAATTTCTAACCTATTCTCACAATACAATCAAATCTCTAAAAAATCAAAAAAAGTGAACTTAAAATAATTTATGCCTCCCGCATAAAATCATCGTTTCCTTTTTTTCTTTTTCCCACCCGTTGCAACTGTTGGAGTCATAGAAAACTCATTTTCTTTGGTTTTCTTAATTTTATCGGTTTTCGGTTTTTCTTTTTTCTCTTTTACCTCATCCGGCGCATCTTCTTGATTCGGCATTGCTGCTGTATGTGTATTTCCTCCTGCAGGTGCATCAGGGTTGGATGGATCAATCCATTTATTTTTGACCGTGATTTCTTTCGTTTCACCTGTTTTTTCATCGATGTAATACACTTTATTGCGTGTTTTATTCGTTTGCTGATTCACACCAATCACATCTTCTTGTAAAACCCATTTGTTTTTTTGCCAAACAAAGGCATCCAATGACATATCGGGAACATGATATTCAGGAAATTCCTCCATTCCAGGAGATTCAGGCGACAAATGATCAAAAACAATCCGATTACGCTCATCATCGTAATTCAAAGACATCACCGCGCGTTTGGAATACTCGAAAAACACTCTTTTCTCGGTTCCTTTTTTTGTTTTGAAAAGTGCATTTCCCAAGCGAGCATGTTTTCCAGAGAAATACAAAACATCAATGATTTTTATCGTACTAATTGCATTGTGCGCATCTAAACCCAAGATCGTGTAATAGGTTTTTCCCGATTTTTCAACGGGAATTATTTTGTAATACAAGGCACCATACCACTGGTTTTCTTGGAGAATATCATCCGGTTTTTTGGGTAAAGTGATGGAATTATCGATTAACTCAATGATTTCCATATCTGTACCGCGATCTGCTTTTTTGAGAATAAAACAAAAATATTGATTCGTTTGATCTTCTAATTCAATGTTCCAATTGAAGAAACGGAATTTTGAATCTGGACTGGTAATCGAACCGATTGATTTGAGTTGACTAAAGGGATATTCAAAAGCACCTTTTGTTTGAATCGCTTCCAAGAGTTCCTTTTTAAATGCGGAGTTGCGTTCAAACTTTTCTTGATCGGTACTTGCTTGACGAAGAGCCACCAAATGTTGATTTAATTGATTTTCCCGTGCAATCCAATTTGTATCTTGTCCAAGCAAACTATTCGAACAAAGGAAAAATAATATTTGGAAATAAATCTTCATACTTTAATAACGCACTGAAAAATGAAATGTTACATCCCTAAAAATAAAAAATGCACCTTAAAGGTGCATGAAATCTTTTTTAGCGAGCAATTCGTCTTCAGATTCTTCGTGATCTGGATCATCCACACAACAATCAACAGGACAAACAGCTGCACACTGAGGTTCATCATGGAAACCAACGCATTCTGTACATTTATCTGTTACGATGTAATACACATCCATATCTTTGGGTTCGAATGCTTTTTGAGCATCGATTTCATCTCCATCCAATGTGGTAATCAAACCTGCTAACGATGTTCCATCCGAATACCTCCATTCAGCCCCTCCTTCATAGATGGCATTGTTTGGACATTCTGGCTCGCATGCACCGCAATTGATGCATTCATCGGTAATCATTATTGCCATTTTCGTATTTTTTGAAAATTTGAGTGCAAATATAACTAGGATTTCGGGTTAATTGTTCGTTTTCAAGTGAAATCTGTGCAAAAACTTAAATTCATCCTTATAAGAAAAGTTGAACGTGTTATTTGAATGTAATAAAACGTTGGGTCACGTAACTAAATATCACAATGATAATGGTTGTAATAATTTGAGAAGGCATTGCCCACCATCCCAATATTTCGACGAAAAGTTTTAACAAACCATAATTCATAAAAACACTGATTACCACAAAAATAAAATGGCGAAATAATTGGATCCTTCCTTTAACATTGCTATCATTCCAAACAACATATTTACTCAAGTAAAATCCGATGGGAAAGGTAGATGCAAAAGATAAAATAAATGCTGCAATATGTGATTTAATCGCGTAAAAACCTAAATCCCATGTCTCTTTTTCGAATACATAATGATAAAAAACATAATACAAAAACAAGCCAAAAACCGTATTTGACCCACCACAAGCTAGATAATAGTAAGTTTGTTTGGGAAAAAAACGTTCGAAAATGGGATAAAAGAAATCCAAAATTCGAGTTATACCTTGTGCAATGCTTTTCATAACGGAGTGCAAAGGTAACAAGTTGTCCGAAAACAAACGATTATTTTCTTCTTTTTGATGGTTTCGGATGAAATAATTGAGGTAAATCCTTGGTTAATTCATCAAAAAGAAGTTGCTGATTTTCTTTGCATAAAGCTCTAATTTGAAGAAAATGATCGTAATGTATTTGCTCAATTTCCTTTTGAATCAAATTGATTTGTAACAACATATCCTCTACATCTGTTTCTTTCACCCTCGGATTTTTTAAGGTATGGTAGAAATTCTTTTTTGCTTGCAACAGACGCACCTCTCTCGACTGAATTTTGGAACGATGATCACGTATTAATTTTTCATACAATACAATTTGATTTTCATCCAATTTCAACCTGGAAATAATCATTTCCTTGGGTTCAGGTCTATTTTCTCTTCTGTTAGCCATCAAACCAGCAAACAATTGCCAAAGATTGATGATGACAAGAAGCAAAATAAGCAAATAAAAAAACCGAATTTTAGTCATGACTCTGACGAATATAAATGAATAGAATTGGATTCAAAAGGTGATTGACTTTCATTCAAATCCTGTTTTTTGATCAACGTATTAGATAAAATTAATAGTACCAAACAGACCAATGTAGCCCATTGAAATCGTACAACTTGTTTGTTTGTATCTGCTAATTTAGCCTCGATTCGTGTTAAAATCCAGTCGGGTGGCGTCTGTTTCACGATTGAATTGATTACTTCGTTCCAGTTTTCCATGATCGTTCTGATTTTAATTCTTCTTTTAATTTTTTTCTTGCTCGCGTCAACAAGGATTCGACAGCTTTGAGGTTAATTTTCAAAATTGCTGCAATTTCTTGTTGTTTCAATTGTTCTATTTCATACAAAATGAAGCAGTTTTTTTGATTTTCCGGAAGTGAATCGATGACTTTGAATAGGTGAATTCCCAGTTCTTTGTTCTCCAATGAAATTCCAGGATGAAGCTTTTCTTCGTAATCTTTTTCTTTGGTGTAAAGCCATTCCAACCAATTTTTCCTTTTTTTTCTTCGCAAAAAATCAATACATGTGTTTACTGTAATTCGATAAACCCACGTTTTTGTATCCGATTCATTTTTAAATAAATGCAAATTTTCATACACTTTGATAAACACTTCTTGTGTAATATCAGCTGCATCATCTTCAGACAATGAATAATGTAAAGCAAGATTGTAAACACGCTTTTTTTGAAGATGATACAGCTGATCAAATGTTTTCAAGGAAAGAATTATTGTTTAAACATGCGGTGTTGTTGATTTATACCTGTTTCGACATCCGTCACTTGAATCCAGTAAAGACCCGATTTTTCGTGTTGAAGTGAAATTTTAGTTTGCTGATTTCCATAACCTGTTTGAATCTTTTTCCCCTGTTGATCGATAACTTGCCAATAAAAAGCATGATCTTCCCAAGTTACTTGAACAAAAGTAGACGTTGGATTTGGAAAAACAGCTAAGGTACTTGTTGAAAGTTCATTCACCGAAAGATTTCCTCCCGTTAAAGTGAGATTTCCATTTGCATCAAAAGGGTTTGACCAACGTTCATCGGTGTAAACAGCTGACCCCGTTAAGGTTTGAAGAAACGCAATCAACGCATTTTGTTCCGCTTGCGTCAATTGTAGGTTTCCACCTTGACCTTGAACCCTAGGATCTAAATTGGTATTCAATGGATTTTGAGGAACTTGATTGTAATGATTAATCACTTGTTGGATGGATGTAAAAACACCATTGTGCATCATCGGGCCGTTTAAAGTTCCATTTGGATTGAATAAATTCCGCAACGAAGGTGCTTTCGTATTGAATAAATCGATTTCTGTTGGTGAACCAGCCACCGCAATCACACCATTGTTCAACGTAGCGGGATCAATATCAAATTCAGGTGCTCGATGACAGCCTTGACAACCTGCTCCGTTTGGAGGTGGAGTTAAAAAGAGTTGTTTTCCTTGATTTTCAAGTTGCGAAAAATTAGGAAAAGGTTGCCCATCATTAGCCGCTTGTGCCCTACCAACATCAAACTTAGAATCAAATGATTGAATACTTCTAACAAATTGTGCCAAAGCCTTTTGAATTCTTGCTTCTGTGATCTGATTGTCCCCAAATGCCCATTCAAAAAGCAAATTGTAATACGAAATGGTCTCTAAACGATTGATTAAAGAATCGATGGTTGGTTGACCATTTGTTCCACTAAATCCCATTTCGATATGATCTTGAATGGGTTTAGTTGTTTGATCTTCCAAGGAATTAACGCGCTCGTTCCAGAAAAACTTCACTTCATCTCCAAAACGCGCATTCACTAAACGCATGGAATGTCGGCCGGTTAAACCATTTTCAAATCCTTTGCTTAGAACAGCAGTATCACCAAAGGCGAATTCTTGATGATGACAACTACTACAAGAAATCGTTTCGTTTAAAGACATTTTTTTGTCATAAAAAAGCACTCTTCCCAAAGTTGCCACTTCGTTTTCAATGGCATTGTTTCCAGGGGTATTATCTTTGGTGATATACGTTGGTTTACCTTGATTTTCGTAATTAAAAAGGGAATCTAAATCCAATGTTCCAGCAGCAATGCTAATACCTCCTAACACTAGGAGAAGGATCGAATACAAGTTGTTTTTGTTCATCTTTTCAGTTTTAGTGATTTTCTATTTGACGATTCAATTAAAAAAATCCTTCGTCGAAACTAAAAAAAATAAAAAACAATTGAAAAAAATTGGTAGGTTTGAAAAATAATAAATCTAAAAAGTATGCGTTTCCTTTCTCTCGTTCTGTTTTTCATCGTTTTATTTCCATCATTTTCTCAAATAAAACAAGGTGTAGTCAAGTATGATTTGATTTATCACGGAGTGGATGATCCCAGTGTTGAGTCTATGTTTCAAGATGCATACATGAATTTGAGTTTCATGCCTGGAAAAGCACATTTAGAACTAAATTTTGGTATGCTTGGAGTGATTACAACTATTACAGATGAAAACTCTTCCAAATCACTCGTGATGACCGAAATGATGGGACAAAAAATGGCTGTTTGGACGGATGTAGAAACAAATCAAAAAGAAATTGAAAACAATCAAAATGAAGTTCAATTGGTGGATGGACAGAGAGAAATCGCTGGTTATACTTGTAAAAAAGCCCTTGTAATTGATCAAGAAGGAAATGAACTTGAAGTTTGGTATACGGATCAAGTTTCTGTTTACACAAAAGGACAAACGGTGTTCGATTCAAAAATCCCAGGCTTCCCCATGTATATTCAAACGTATCAAAATGGAATTGTAATCGAATTTACTGTTACTGAAATTGAAACTAAGGTCAACAAGAAAATTTTCAAAATGAAAGTACCAAAGGGATTTGACGTGAAGACAATGGATGAAATTAACAATGGCTTGTAACTGAATTTTCACTTTCGAAAACAAGTAATATTTTACGCTTTAACTCAGTTTGAAGAAACTAACATTGGAATCACTTAAGTCACTCTGTCCTAATTGTTCAACAAACAATAACTTTCCATTCTCTGAAGCGGAGAGTTGCTCGGTTTGTACAAACTGTCGTTCCATTTATCGAAATGGAGATCAATTGGTTTTACGAAAAAATTTACTTGCAAAGCAATCAATTGATTTTCTTTTGCCTCTTGAAACATCTTTTCAATGGGAAGGAGAAAAATATGTGATTTCGGGTTATGTGATCAAAAGAGAAAAAGAAGATAAACTAGCCATTTGGATTGAGTATTTTCTAACTCATCCTACTTTGCCTAATTTATACCTCAGTTTTTTCAATGGTCATTGGACTGTTTTAAAATACCTTCCTGAGGTAAAGAGAACGAAAAAAAATGTTCGAAATCAGTACAATGTAACTTACCAAAAAATTGAATACGATTTTCAACACAATTATACTGTTGAAATTATCGATGCGAAAGGCTGTTTCAATTTTCCTTTTTACGAAGACAATGAAAATAAAGTACGCGAATTTGTATATTACAATCAAGTATTAATTTGGGAAGAAAATAGTAAAGATCCAAATCTTCGATTTTATCTAGGCGAATATATGTTTTCGGTCGATTTAGAAAAATGTTTTGAAGAAAAATTTGATTTCCCAAAAAGAAAAGGATATGTTGCCCATCAACCATTTTACTTCCCGATTGATGGAAAATCTTTTCGTTGGATGAGCTTGCTTCTGATTGCAACAATGATTGTCGGGATGACATTTTGGCAAAGTTTTTTCCCTACCCAATCCATTATCGACGGACATCTATCTGTTCAAACGAATAATTCAGAAACCATAACTTCTGATCCATTTGAAATAAAATACGACAATAGCATTCTGAACATTCGTGCCAAAGCAGATGGTTTGAATAATGAATGGGTGTATTCTGACATGGCACTCATCAACACTAAAACGGGTGAAGAACGCTATTTCGACATGGAACTTGAGTATTACTTTGGTCAAACTGATGGTGAAAACTGGTCGGAGGGTGACACAGACATCAACGGAAACATTCAATATGTGGACGCTGGAACGTATGTCTTAGAAGCAACTCCACTACAAGCCGCCGGGATCGATTCAAAGAGAATTGATTTTTATTTAACAACTCAAAAAGGAAGCTGGTCTGTATTCTGGTTTTTAGTTATATGGATTGTTGTGATCAATGTTATTTTAGGTTTTTGGGGAGACTATTTTAACCACAAAAAACGAGGAGAAGAATACGATACATTTTCTAAACACTTTAACGAATGAAAACTTTTATTGATGCTTTTTTTCGATACAAAATCAATGTCTATTTTTATGTCATTTTCATCCTGTTGTTTTTTGTTTTAAACTACATTGGTATTTCATTTTTTAATGATATTGACACAAAAGACGTTCGATATAATCGAGGAGTTAGAACTCACTATTTTTATCACCATAAATAAAAAAAAACGATGAATGAATTAATCCAAATGAAGTATGTAATTGCTTCCATCTTATACTCTTTTATTGGTATTGCTATCCTTTTTGTATCCTTTTGGATCATTGAAAAAGTCACACCCGAAAATTTATGGAAAGAGTTAATTGAAAAGAAAAACATGGCAATTGCTGTTGTTGCTGCTGCTTTTATGATTGCTATTGCTATCATTATTGCATCTGCTATACATTGATGAATTTATGCGTTTTCTTTTTTTGATCTCGGTTGCAGTCATTGCAACTTGTGGACTAATTTATGAATTGATAGCCGGTACTCTTGCCAGTTATCTCCTGGGAGATTCTATCACTCAGTTTTCTACGATTATTGGAGTTTACCTTTTTTCGATGGGGATCGGTTCCTACTTTTCAAAATTCGTACAGAAAAAAATTCTGGAAACATTTATTGTCGTTGAAATAATCGTCGGGTTGTTAGGCGGATTTAGTAGCACTCTTTTGTATGTTCTTTTTGACCAACTCGAATCATTTCGGCTATTTATATATCTATTGATAACAGCAATAGGGATTCTAGTAGGACTCGAAATTCCACTCATGATGCGGATTTTAAAAGACGAGTTTGACTTCAAAGACCTAGTTTCGCACATCTTTTCATTCGACTACGCGGGTGCATTGCTCGCTTCCTTGGCTTTTCCTTTGTTTTTTGTTCCGCAATTGGGCTTGATAAAAACGTCGCTTTTTTTCGGAATACTCAATGTCATCATTGCACTCATTTTGATTTTCAATCGAAAAATTAAAATGAAACGAATTCGTTCATATCAAGTAATCGGAATTTTCAGTTTGTTTGTTTTACTGACATCTTTTGTTTTTGGTGACGAAATTCTAAGCTACACGGAAGACCAAGCTTACGATGAAAAAGTAATTTTCTCCAAATCTACACCTTACCAACGAATCACTTTAACTTCCGATAAAAACGGGACCAAATTATTCCTAAATGGAAATTTACAATTCTATTCAGCGGATGAATATCGGTATCACGAAGCACTTGTCCATCCGATTATGTCATTGGTTCCTGATGCAAAAAAAATACTGATTTTAGGTGGTGGTGATGGTTTCGCTGTTCGTGAATTGTTGAAGTATCCAACAATCAAAGAAATTCAACTAGTTGATCTGGATCCAGAAATGATTCGCTTGTTCAAACACAATTCTGAACTAAACAAACTCAACGATTCAGCTTTATTTAGTTCTAAATTAGCAATCAAAAATGAAGACGCTTTTGTTTGGTTAAAGCAAACTTCTCAAATCTATGATGTCATCCTGATCGATTTGCCTGACCCTTCTAATTTCTCTTTGGGTAAATTGTATACCGATCAATTCTACCATGAAGTAAGCAAACATTTGGATGAAACTGGTGCTTTGGTGGTTCAATCAACTTCACCATTTGTGGCTCCGAAATCTTATTGGTGCATTGCAAACACACTGCAAATAAATCAATTACACATTTTACCATATCATACATTCATCCCCTCATTTGGGGATTGGGGATATGTAATCGCTTCCAAACAAAAAACGAAAAGTCCCAACTTTAGTCATTTACCAAAAAATCTGCGCTTTTTTTCACCTGAAGCTTTTTCGTCGATGTGTTACTTTCCAAAAGATGTTGCTTATCGAACCACAGAGATAAATCGTTTAAACAACCAAGCCTTAGTTCATTATTTTGAATCAGAATGGAATCATTTTCAATAAGATGAATCGAAGAAAATTTATTCAATCAATTGCAATAGGTTCGTTAGTTTTGACTAACAGCAAGTTGCTTTTGGCTTGTGAAAATCCGAAACGTAAATGGAAATTTGTTCGAAGTGGTATTCCAATTCATTTTGCACATGCAATCCGTGAACAAAAACCAGTTAGCATTGGTGAAAATATTCAAAAACACCGTCGAATCATCATTGGTGGTGGTATCAGTGGGCTATCCGTTGCTTATCATCTTCAAGAAGCAGGAAATTCTGACTTCCTTTTGTTGGAAATGGAAAGTCAATTTGGTGGAAATGCGCAATATGGAGAAACAAAAACGGGTAAATTTCCGCAAGGCGCTCATTATTTGCCGATTCAAAATAAAGAGAATTCTCCCCTACTTCAATTTTTACATAAAACAGGAATTATTACGCATTTCTCTCACGATGGAATTCCTTATTACAAGGAAGATTTTTTGTGTCACGAACCCGAAGATCGCTTATTTATTCATGGAAAATGGCACGATGGACTCGTTGAAAGTTTGGTCAAATTATTTCCAGAAGAAAAGAAAACATGGGATCGATTTTTTCATCGCATGGATTTTTATAAGAACGAAATCGGTTCGGATGGCAAACCTATTTTTTCAATTCCAAACAGATTTTCAAGTTTAGATCCCAAGTATCAGGGATTAGATCATATTTCCTTTGCTCAATTTTTGGATGAAAATCAATTCCGATCTCGGTCTTTGGATTGGTACTTGAATTATTGCTGCCGAGATGATTATGGTCAAGACACAGCTCACATTTCAGCTTTCGCGGGAATCCATTATTTTGCAGCACGCAGAGGAAGTAGTAAAAATTGTGATGCAAATTCCTTATTAACTTGGCCAGAAGGAAATGGATTTCTAGCTCAAAAGCTTGCGAATTCACTTGGTAATCGCGGAAAGTTAAACACACTAGTACGCCAAATTCAAAAAACGGAAAACGATTCATATCTGGTCCACACCAAAAATTGGAAAACAAACCAAGAAATGACTTTTGAAGCAAAGGAATTGATTTTATGTGTTCCGATTCACATTCGCAAACATTTATTAAAAGAAATAACTTCGAAAAATTGGCTGATTCCTTCCCACCAACCTTGGTGGGTTGCCACCATTGAAATCACCCCGTTTTCCGACTTTAGTGGCGCTCCACTTGCTTGGGACAACATCATCTTTGAACACGAAACACTTGGTTACATTCACAATTTGAATCAACAAATGAGTCGTCCAAATGGAAATACATTGCTTACTTTTTACAAAGCGTTAAATCAAAATGAAGCTAAAAAGTTACGCGCTGAGTACCTTCAGAAAAGTGATGAAGCACTAAAAGAAGAAATTTTAGACCAAATCCGTTCGATTTATCCAGACATAGAAAACCATATTCAATATATGGAAGTTCGCTTGTGGGGACATGGAATGGTTTCACCTGGAATCAATTACTTGACAAATCCAAAGCGACTCAAGCAGCAAAAATCGTTTCAACATATTCATTTTGCACATACAGATGACGTTGGATTTTCGCTTTTCGAAGAAGCATTCGATCTTGGATTTCAACTGGCAAATCAACTCGTAAACGACAATAAAAATGTGGATTCACTCTAAAAAATTAGACATCAGCTTAATCCTGCTTCCTCATTGTATTGGATTAATATTGTTGCTTCTGTTTCCCTCCTATTTCATGGGACAAAAAGAAACATCAACATTTGATTGGCTCATTTTAATCCTTTTTATTGACGTTGCACATGTATATTCAACCCTATTTCGAACCTATTTTTTTCCAGAAGCACGAAAATTGAATCAACGACTACTTATATTCATTCCTTTGATTTCGTATTGTTTGGGCGTAATTGCATTCGAAATATCATTTGATTTTTTCTGGAAAACACTTGCTTATTTAGCTGTATTTCATTTCATTAGACAGCAATATGGATTAATTCGTTTATACCAGCAAAATCGCAATATTCCGATATGGGTCCAAAAAACGGACACGTGGTTTGTGTACTTATTTACCCTAATTCCCGTAGTAATTTGGCATTTAGATGGACCCAAAAATTTTGTTTGGTTCACAAAAAATGATTTCTACTTTCTTTCAATTCCGTTGTTATCTATTTTATTGAAGCTTGTTCTCGTAATTCTGTTTCTTTTGCTTTTCACTTCATTCCTTATTCAATGGAAAAAAGGGATATTCACTTTACCCAAAAACATCATTTTACTAGCAACAGCCCTTAACTGGTCAATTGGAATAGTTGTTTTAAATGGTGATTTATCATTTACACTTTTAAATGTCGTTGCCCACGGGATTCCTTATATGGCATTGGTTTGGGTACAAGGAACTAAAAGCAAAACAAAATCAACCATTCTCCATTGGGTATTTTCAACAAAAGGTTGGGTCAGTATCTTACTTGTTTGTATTCTTTTTGGATTTATCGAAGAAAGTCTTTGGGATCGTTTTATTTGGCAAGATCATGAGCAATTATTTGGTTTATTTGATTTTATCAATCCTATCGAATCCCCAAAAATCTTGTCCTTTCTAGTTCCATTACTTGCTCTTCCGCAAATTACACATTACGTTATCGATGGTTTTATTTGGAAGAAATCAAGTCCAAATTCCATGTGGAAAGAACCCAAATAAACTGTGTGAAAATAAAAAAAGGATGACTAAATCCAGCACATCCTTTTAAATCAATTAATTTGAAACCTAATTTCTATTTTCCGTATTTGCGAAGTCCAGACCAACCTCCGCCGTTATGAACATCATATCCATTGGATTTCAAAATTCTTTTTGCCATTCCACTTCGATTTCCAGATGCACAACACGTTATCACAGGTTTGTTTTTCGGGATTTTGTTCATGCTTTTTGACAAAGTATCAAGAGGAACATTGATCGAACCTTTAACATGTCCATTTTTAAATTCACCCGGAGTTCGAACATCCACGATGATTGCTCCTTTTTTAACCAATTCGTCCAAATCTACTTTTTGACCGAAAAAAAGATCTAATAATCCCATATTTACGCGTGTTGCATTTGATAATTTACATCCAACCAAGATCCACCATTTTCACATGCAATTCCATTTGCACGCAAAAACATCGTTGCTTGTCCTGATCTGTTTCCAGATGCACAGCACAAAACGATTGGTTGTTCCATTTCTTTGAATTCATCCAAACGATGTGGAACTTCTTGTAAAGGAATATTTTTTGAACCTGCTACGTGTCCTCCCATGAATTCACCGTAACTTCTAACATCGATAATTGTCATAATCTTTCGTATTTAAATGTATGAGACAAAAGTAATACCCTTCTCACAATCAAGAAGTAACCAAAGTTACATAGCTCAATCTTCCTGTATTTTCCACCAAATGATTCGTTTATCGTCACCAACGGTAACAAAATGAAATTCATCTTGCTTCCAAATTCGATTCACCGCATGCGAATGTCCTCCGTGTTTCCTTTCTATTTTTTGGACCACATTCAACGTGGTAGCATCCCAGATTTTGATTGATTTATCCCTACTTACAGTGACAAAATGTTGACCATTATTCACAAAAATCAAATCGTAAATACCAAAATTATGTGCAGGGATTTCTATGATTTTCTTTTCATCCGATGTATTCCAAACCCGTAAAAATCCATCTTTCCCTCCCGAAATAATTGCTGATTTAGTAGGAAAAGTCTGTACAACATTGACACCTTGATTGTGTGAAAACCATGCAGCCAATTCATTGAAACGAGTTGCATCCATTTTTCGGATCCAACCATCTTGACCACAAACCCAAAAATATTCGCCTGATTTGTCCACATGAATTGATCTTATTTTCCCACAGTCTAATGGAAGAATTAACATTAATTCCCAATTTTCCGTATTCCAAACAGCTATGTTCCCATCCGAATCGGTGGAATAAAGTTGTTTTTTGATGGAGTTTTGTGTGAGTGAAAAAACGGCTTTTTTGTGTTGAATAAAATGTTTCAACTCTTTCCGTTCAAGTAAATCAATCACATGCATCGCACCATCCGCACAGCCTAACACCAGGTTTTTCCCTTCATTAATCAAGGCCAATGAATAGATTGCATTTTCAGTTTGAATAGCAAATTTATCTTGAATCCCTTGAATTAAGTCCCATCGGGCACAAAAGCGATCACCAGAGCCTGTATAAATGAAGTTTTCTGCTCCATCAACTGTATAAATTGCTCCGCTATGTCCGTTTATTTCTACTAATTTTTCAATCATACGCAAAAAAAAGATGCTTATTCAGCATCTTCAGAATCACTTTCTACTTGTTTTAAACGTTCAGCATAATCTGCTGGAAGAAAATCAAAAAAGGTATCTCCTCGCAAGCCCAAACGCAAACATTCCAACGGAATCATTTCATTGGGCGCAATGTTTCCTAAATTAACATTTGCTCCAAACAATTTAATAAACCAAACTTGCTGATTTTTTTGAGGAGCTTCCCACAAAATATCTTCCGGTTTTACTTTGGCGATAATTTTGTTGATTAACATAGTATGAGCTGATCCGTTGGGTCTGAAAACGCCCACATTTCCTGCTTCACGTCCTTCAGCTATCACTTTCCAAGAACCTGCTTCTAACTCGGTGGTCATCATTTTAATCCAACGATTTGGACTAATTAAAATGCCCGAATCTTTGGAACCTACTTCAGACAAAACCGTTCTTTCCTTTGCTAAACGAGCAATCAATTCGCATTTTTCATCGTGATTGATGATGATGGAACCATCTGAAACTTCAGCCAAATCAAGCTTATATTTATCTAAAACGCGCAGGTAATCTTCAAATTTTCCTCTTGCATAAAATGCCTCAAACAAAGTTCCACCAAAATAAGGTCGAATGCCGTTTTCTTTATACAAATCTATCTTTTCTTGCAAGTTTTTGGTCACGTATGAAGTTCCAAAACCAAACTTGACGATATCTGTTAAATGTCCACTCGCTTCAATGAAATGTTCTGCTTCACGTAAGCCCAATCCTTTATCCATCATCATGGTAACCCCTTTATTACGAGGTTTTTCAGGACGTTCGGGAACAAATGGTAATTCAAAATTCATTTTTTCTTTTTGTTATTTGGTAAACAAATGTACTATTTTCGGTTCGTTCAACATTTCAGGAAACAAAGAAATAATCTCTTTCACTTTATCTTCATCTTCAATAATTGCTAAAGAAATCAAAGTCAAGGCGTTTGCTGTGATTCCATTTTTCCAATAAATAATGGAAGAAAGTGTTAATGAAGCAGCCGAAATTTCTTCGTGAAACTCTGTGTCTTCCACCCATTCTTTTGCTTCGATCAGTGCATCAATTTCAATTAAGAAAGAAATATAATCGATCAGAATTTCCTCATTTGTTGGATCTAAATCAAAAGCCAACAGGTACGAATCATTCGCATCTTGCCATTGTTCTAATTTTTCATATGCCCCAGCTAAAACATGATAAAACGATCCGTTTGAAGGTTCAAAACTGATTGCTTTTAAGATAAAGGGAAGCCCTTCTTTGGTTTTTTCTTCTAAGTCAAGAACTATTCCAAGTCCCAACCAAGCCTCAGCCAATTCAGGTACAAATTCAATACTCCGTTTGTAATAATGTTTGGCTAAATCTAGATTTCCTAGTTGCTCGTGACATTCACCAATGTAACACAATGCCAATCCATCTTCCCCATCCAATTCCATGCATTTTTCGAAGCTTTCCATAGAAAGTTTGTACTTATCAAGTGATAAATAAGCATTTCCTAAATTGAAAAAAGCGGGTGAAAATTCATCGTTTATTAAGATACAATAATCATAAGCCCAAACTGCTTTTTCCCAATCTTCGAGCTTAGAATGAGCATTTCCTAAATTGTACCAAGCTGTAAATGAATATGGATTTTCATCAATGAAATCAGAATAACACTGGATTGCTTTTTCATAATCTCCAATTTGATCGTAACAAAAAGCTATTTCATAGATCGCAGCTTCATTTTGTGGATTATGTCGAATTGCTTCATTTAACACAGTGATCGCTTGCTGATAGTCGTTCGCATTTTCGTATTCCATGGCCAAATCCAAGAAAATTTCATCTTTGTCTTCTGGTTCGGATAGACGCAATGCCTCTTTGAAATGTTTGATAGCCTGTTTAGAATCACGCAATTGGCTAAAAATAGCTGCTTTTGTCAATTGCCATTCACACGAATTTTGTTCCTCCCGCTCAATTTGAGATAAAACATTCAATGCTTCTTTCAATTGACCTGTTGCCGACATGGCTTGTGCTTTACGCAGAGCAAAAACAGTATTAAATGGAAACATATCCATGCCGCGTTCTGCACACAAAACAGCCTTCGAATAATGACCATTCATTAAATAATGATCCAAAATGGATTCCAATTTATCGCTATCCAAAAAACCAATGGATTCGCCTTTGAGTGAGCGTTCAAACTGCTCCAAGTCCTCGTTGAAATTTCCCTCGTAAAATTCTTCTTCGTCTTCAAACATATTTCAACAATATGAATCTAAATTACGAAAAATACAGACAGCATACAAACTGCCGTGTAAAACTCGTGATTTTGTTAATAACTAATCGATTTTTCAACTAAAATCTCAACTTTATTTTGCCAAAAAAAGCGGACTTTCATCCGCTTCTTTCTTTTTTATTTCGAAGAACGTTTTCGATCTGTTTCTTTTAATAAAACTTTTCGGATACGCAAGTTTTGCGGTGTAACTTCTACATATTCATCTCCTTGAATGTATTCCAAACATTCTTCTAGTGAGAATACTTTCGGTGGCGCTAAACGAACTTTATCATCTGCACCCGATGAACGCATGTTAGTCAATTTTTTCGTCTTAGTAACGTTCACACACAAATCACCTGCACGTGAGTTTTCACCAATAACTTGACCTTCATAAATGTTTTCATTCGGGAAGATAAAGAACTTACCACGATCTTGTAAGTTATTCATTGAGAATGGAATAGAAGTCCCTAATTCCAATGAAATTAACGAACCATTTTGACGTCCAGGAATTTCCCCTTTGTAAGGTTGGTATTCCAAGAATCGGTGCGTCATGATTGCTTCACCTGCTGTTTGTGTCAACAAATAGTTTCTCAAACCGATAATACCTCTCGAAGGAATTTGGAATTGAATGATCATACGGTCGCCTTTTGGCTCCATATTCGTCATTTCTCCTTTTCGTTTTGTTACCGCTTCAACTGCTGTACCAGAAAATTCTTCCGGCAAATCAATCGTTAATTCTTCAACAGGCTCACATTTCACACCGTTCACCTCTTTGATGATTACCTGTGGCTGACCAACTTGCAATTCATACCCTTCACGACGCATCGTTTCTATCAAAACAGACAAATGCAATACTCCACGACCGTAAACAATCCATTTATCTGCCTTATCCGTATCATGAACACGCATTGCTAAGTTTTTCTCTAATTCTTTTTGCAAACGCTCTTGAATATGACGAGAAGTTACAAATTTCCCTTCTTTCCCGAAGAAAGGTGAATCATTGATTGAGAACAACATAGACATCGTAGGCTCATCCAATTCAATCGTTGGAAGCGGATCAGGATTTTCAAAATCGCAAACACAATCTCCAATTTCGAAACCTTCAATTCCTGTGATAGCACATAAATCTCCAGGTTGAACTTCAGTCACTTTTTTACGCTCAAGACCCTCAAAAACAAACACTTCTTTAATTCGATGTTTTTCTTGAGTTCCATCGCGTTTCACCAAAATAACTTGTTGTCCTTCTTTGATTGTACCTCTGCTCAAACGTCCGATAGCGATACGTCCAACATACGTTGAAAAATCCAAAGAAGTAACCAACATCTGTGTGTTTCCTTCTTCGATCTTACGTGGAGGGAAATAATTTAAAATCTCGTCTAACAAAGGTGCGATGCTGTTCGTTGGTGATTTCCAATCCGTTGACATCCAACCGTTTTTCGCTGAACCATAAATCGTAGGGAATTCCAACTGAGCTTCATTTGCATCCAATTCAAACATCAAATCGAATACTTTTTCGTGAACTTCTTCCGGTGTACAGTTCTCTTTGTCCACTTTGTTGATTACTAACAAAGGCTTAATACCCATAGACAATGCTTTTCCAAGTACGAAACGAGTTTGTGGCATTGGACCTTCAAAAGCATCCACCAACAAACAAACTCCATCCGCCATATTCAAAACACGTTCTACCTCTCCTCCAAAGTCGGCGTGACCTGGGGTGTCAATGATATTAATTTTGGTTCCTTTGTAAATAACAGATACGTTTTTGGATACAATGGTAATTCCACGTTCACGTTCCAAATCGTTGTTATCCATAATCAATTCACCAGTCGGACGATCTCTTTCATTTAGAACGTTCCCTGCTTCAATCATCTTGTCAACCAAAGTTGTCTTACCGTGGTCAACGTGAGCAATAATTGCAATGTTTCTAATTTCCATTTTTCTTTGCTATCAAACCAAAATAACGGATTGCGTTT
The DNA here is from genome assembly GCA_964425255.1 of uncultured Flavobacteriales bacterium. Lineage (GTDB taxonomy): Bacteria > Bacteroidota > Bacteroidia > Flavobacteriales_D > Crocinitomicaceae > CAYRMV01. Next base: position 922 of record CAYRMV010000061.1, on the reverse strand, counting down.
ACTAAAACGAACCCGTTATTTATCTTTTTTGTATTTTAACTATATCAAAGATTTAAGTTTCTGATACAGAAATAATTTGTTACTTTTTCGCGTATGAATTCTTTTTGAAACCTCCGCCGCCAGAACGACCTCTGTCTTCACGATTAAATCCACCACCGCTTCTTTCGCTTCTTTCACCTCTTGGTTTTCCAAAACCTCCACGATCAGAGCGTTCACGGTTTCCTGAAAACGAACGTTCTTTGTTTCCAAATTTCGATCCGCCTCCTCCACGACGTGGTTCCGCTTTTTTCTTCGTGATTTCAATGCTTACACGATGACCTTCGTAATCCGATCCGTTTACTTTAGCCAAAATATTTTGTGCAAAGTTATCATCTGCTTCGAAGAAACTAAATGAAGGCATAACATCAATACGTCCAATGTTTGCTGATTTCAAACCTGTTTCATCACATACTAAACGCAACAAACCACCTGGATTCAAACCATCGCGTTTACCTAAGCTAACAAAGAAACGAGTTTTCCCTTCTTCGTTGCGATTTCCTCTCGGTTTACGATCAAATCCATTGTCTCCATCACGCCCCTCACGACCTTTGCGCTCATTTGCAGCATTTAAGTCTCCAGCACGTTCGTAGTATTCAATAAAGCGATTGAATTCAGCCGAGATAAATTTCTTAATTACTTCTTCTTTCGACAAGCCATCAAAATCAGCCATAATTGCAGGCAAGAACTTCTCGATATCGCTTTCTTTCACTTCTGTTTCCTTGATCTTTTGGATCAAGCTAGACAGCTGAATAGAACAAATTTCCTCAGCACTTGGTATCATTCCTACAGTAAATGCAGTTCTGATTTGTTTTTCAATTGCTTTGATTTTGTATCCTTCACGTGTGTTTACCAAAACCAACGATTGACCTTTTTTACCCGCACG
>CAYRMV010000060.1:0-18940 GCA_964425255.1 uncultured Flavobacteriales bacterium | reverse complement strand
TGCAATGACAGGGACGTTTAATTCTTTTGCAATTTCCTTAATGGAACGAGAAATCGATGAAATCTCTTGCTCTCTATTTCCGGGTCCTTTACCTCCACCGGCAGTCATCAACTGCAAATAATCGATAATCACCATCTGAATGTCGTATTGCATTTTTAAACGACGGCATTTTGCACGTAAATCGAAAATACTAATTCCAGGTGTATCATCTATGTAAATCGGAGCAGTTGCCAACTTAGAAATTCGGGAATGTAATTGTTCAAATTCGTGGTCTTGCAAATCTCCTTTACGCAATTTCTCTGCACTAATGCGCGATTCAGATGAGATCAAACGTTTCACCAACTGAACGGAAGACATCTCCAAAGAGAAAATTGCCACTCCCATGCCATGATCAACGGCCGTATTTCGAGCCATGGAAAGGACGAACGCTGTTTTTCCCATTGCGGGACGAGCAGCAATTACGATCATATCCGAACGTTGCCAGCCGGAAGTCAATTTATCCAAAGCACGGAATCCAGTTGGTACACCCGAAATTCCATCCGAGTTTTTGGAAGCTTTTTCAATTTCTTGAATCGCTTCACGAACTACATTTTGCATCACATCAACATTTTTTTTCATGTTGTTTTCTGCGATGGCAAACAAATCTTTTTCCGCTTTTCCAAGTAAATCAAAAACATCTGTCGTTTCGTCGTATGCCTCTTTGAGTACATCTGAACACATCCGAATGATTTCGCGTTGGATAAATTTTTGTGAAATGATTCGAGCGTGATATTCTGCGTGAGCAGCTGAAGCAACCCGATGTGTTAACTGGGAAATATACACGGCTCCTCCAGCCATTTCAAGTTCCCCATTTTGACGCAATTTATTGGTGACCGTTAACAAGTCGATCGGTTCCGAATGACCGAAAAGTTCTCGAATTGCTTTGTAAATATAGGTATGTTTTGGATCATAAAAACTCGCTGGAGTCAGGATATCAATCGTGTCGTTGACTGCATTTTTTTCTAGCATCATCGCACCCAAAACAGCTTGTTCCAAATCGACAGCCTGAGGTGGAACTTTTCCAAGTTCTCCAGCAATAAGATTTGAAGCCAATTTCGGACGACCAATGGTTCGTTTGGTGTTTTCTGATTGATTTTCCATTCAACAAAGATAGGCAAGATTTCATGGATTGAAAAATGAATGTCGTGCTTTTTATGAACATAAAAAAGATTCCTTGTTTCACCCAATTCAATTACCTTTGCAACCAAATGAAACGTGAAATAATCGAAACGGCTGATGGTTCAAAAACCATTCACATTCCCGAATGGAACGAAAATTATCATTCTCACCACGGGGCCAAACAAGAAGCTGAACATGTTTTTATTCAAGCAGGCTTACGTCAATTCGAAACACATGATTCCATCCATATTTTAGAAGTCGGCTTTGGTACGGGATTAAATGCCTGGTTGACTGCCATCGCCAACGAAGAGAAAAAACGACACATTCATTACCAAGGAATTGAAGCTTTTCCTATTGATTCAGATGAAATGATTGCCTTGAATTATGCGCAATTGTTCCCTGAACATGAAAACATCTATTCAAAAATTTACCAGTCTAATTGGAACGAAGAAATCGCCATTTCACCTTTTTTTTCACTAACAAAATGGAAAACAACGCTTCAACACTTTCAAACTTTACCAGCCAGCATCGATTTGATTTATTTCGACGCCTTTGGTCCTCGGGTACAAGAAGAACTGTGGGAAACAAGCATTTTTAGAAAAATGTTTGACTTTTTAAAACCAACAGGCTGTCTAGTTACGTATTGTGCTAAAGGACAAGTAAAAAGAAACATGAAAGAAGCAGGTTTTGAAATCGAAGCATTACCAGGTCCTCCAGGAAAGCGAGAAATGACCCGCGCTTGGAAACGATAAACAAAACCCAAAAACAATTGTTAAACAAAAAAACAAATCAAATGAAATTAGTAGCCTGTATTTTAGCACTTAGCATCGCCACAGTGGCATGTGCACAAAACAAAAAAGAGAAAAAGAAAAAAGCAGACACCGAAGTTTCGATGGATGCCAAACCGATTTATGATTTTACGGTTGAAACCATCGATGGGAAAACCTTTTCATTTACAGAATTGAAAGGGAAGAAAATCATGGTGGTAAATACCGCATCAAAATGTGGATTAACACCTCAATACAAGGATTTAGAGGCTTTATATCAAAAATACAAAGACCAAAACTTCGTGATTATTGGTTTCCCTGCCAATGATTTCATGAGTCAAGAACCAGGTTCGAACGAGGATATTGCTGCTTTTTGTGAGAAAAACTACGGCGTGAGTTTTCCCATGATGGCAAAAATTTCGGTAAAAGGTTCAGACATGGCGCCTTTGTATCATTTTTTAACCGAAAAAGCCCAAAACGGACATTCAGACAGCAAAGTTAGTTGGAACTTTCAAAAGTATTTAATTAACGAACAAGGATTCTTGGAAAAAGTAATCGACCCAAGAACCAACCCCATGGATGCAGAAATCATCCAATGGATTGAAAAGTAACATTCAACTAGAAAATAGAAAAGACTGTTTTTACTCTGTTTTATGCATTGTGGGAACAGTTTTTTTGTTTTGAAAAACATTTGAGATGAAATTTTCCACACATGGCAAGCGAACAAACCATTTTTAGTCTGTACAAATCCACTCATGAAAACAAGCATTATTTGCTTCGAACAATCCGACCAACATATTCAAATGTATCCCAAAAACAAGCTGATTTAGCTGAAAACAGAGAACAAGAACAACGAAAATCTTTGTTGAAACAAATCGCGCACATGGAAAATTCGAGTGAGCATATTCATTTCGATTTCATTGGAGAATTTCAAGGCTATCCCATGGGAGATAAACTCTACGCCGATAATGGAAAAATAGAACTGAAGATCTTTTATGTGGAAACCGCTTTTGGAAAACCATGGATCATTCTAGGAAATGTATCTACCGAACAAGAATTTCGAGCTGAACTTCAAGACGACCCCGATTTGGTAAACCTACAAGCAGTAGGAAATCCAACAGAAATTACAGCTATCTTTTTGACAGAAAATGATGTTGATTTCACGAAAAAGAGTTGAAATGGATCCAAATATTCAAAATTAAAAACGATAATTCTTTACCTGAACCAACTCGATCATTTCCGTTGAAAAGATGTTGATAAAAACCTGTTAAACCCGAAAACAAACTTTCATTTTCACTCTAAATTTCGTATTTTTGTGGGTTCAGCAAAAATTGAATTTTCAAAGGAAAATACTATGAGTGAAGAAATTAAAAATAACGAGTATTCGGCGGATAACATCCAGATTTTAGAGGGGTTAGAAGCGGTTCGTAAACGTCCTGCCATGTACATTGGTGATGTCGGAATCAAAGGGTTGCATCACTTGGTATATGAAGTTGTGGATAACTCCATCGACGAGGCGTTAGCAGGATACTGTGACCACATAGAAGTTTTTATCAACGAAGACAATTCCATCACGGTCAGCGATAATGGTCGTGGTATTCCAACTGCCATTCACACCAAAGAAAAAAAATCTGCCCTCGAAATCGTTATGACGGTTTTGCATGCTGGTGGTAAATTTGACAAAGACACGTACAAAGTTTCGGGTGGTCTTCACGGAGTTGGTGTTTCGTGTGTGAATGCCTTGTCCATTCATTTAAAAGCAGAAGTGCACCGCGAAGGGAAAGTATTTCAACAAGAATATAGCATCGGTAAACCGTTGTACGAAGTAAAAGTAGTGGGTGAATCTGACAAAACAGGAACAATTGTTACTTTCAAACCAGATAACACGATTTTTGAATTCACTGAATACAACTACGATACGTTAGCAGCTCGTATGCGTGAATTGGCTTTCTTGAACAAAGGAATTACCATCATTTTAACAGACAAACGCTCACAAAACGAGAAAGGCGAATTTGTTTCCAATAAATTCTTCTCTGAGGGTGGTTTGAAAGAATTTGCTCAATACTTGGATCGTAACCGCGAACGCTTGATTCAAGATGTGATTTACTTCGAAGGAGAACGTGAGGGAATTCCAGTTGAAGTTTCATTGACGTATAACACTTCTTACACAGAAAACATTCAAGCGTATGTGAACAACATCAACACGCACGAAGGAGGAACGCATTTAAGTGGTTTCCGTCGTGGTTTGACCAATACCTTGAAAAAATACGCACAAGATTCTGGGATTTTAGCGAAAGAAAAAATCGAAATTGATGGTGACGACTTCCGGGAAGGTTTGACGGCTGTGGTTTCTGTTAAAGTGCAAGAACCTCAATTCGAAGGGCAAACAAAAACGAAATTAGGTAACCGTGAGGTAACTGCTCCGGTATCGCAAGCGGTTTCAGAAATGTTAGCTATTTACTTAGAGGAGCATCCTAATGAAGCTAAGTTAATCGTTGAAAAAGTGATTTTAGCTGCGCGTGCACGTCATGCTGCGCGTAAAGCACGTGAAATGGTTCAACGTAAAAATGTTTTAACTGGTTCTGGATTACCTGGAAAATTGGCTGACTGTTCCGAAAAAGACCCTGCTGCTTGTGAGATTTACTTTGTCGAGGGAGATTCGGCGGGTGGAACAGCAAAACAGGGTCGTGACCGACATTTTCAAGCGATCATGCCTTTACGAGGTAAGATTTTGAACGTGGAAAAAGCAATGCAACACAAGATCTTCGAAAACGAAGAAATCAAGAATATTTACACTGCGTTGGGTGTTCGTATTGGAACAGAAGAAGATTCAAAGGCATTAAATCTAGAAAAGTTACGCTACCACAAAATCATCATCATGTGTGATGCCGACGTGGATGGATCGCACATTGAAACCTTGATTTTGACTTTCTTGTTCCGTTACATGAAAGAATTGATTGAAAAAGGATACGTTTACATCGCTACTCCTCCACTTTACCAAGTGAAAAAAGGAGGAAAATCAAATTATGCATGGAATGAAGATCAACGCGATCGTTTGATTCAAGAATTAAAAGGTGCTGGAGCCGAATCATCTGTTAACGTTCAACGATACAAAGGTTTGGGTGAGATGAACGCAGAGCAATTATGGGAAACGACGATGAATCCAGAAGGAAGAACTCTTCGTCAAGTAACCATTGAAAATGCAGCTGAATGTGATCAAATCTTCTCTATGTTGATGGGAGACGAAGTTCCACCAAGACGAGAATTCATTGAAAAAAATGCGAAATACGCTAAAATTGACGCATAGAAAAAAAACACAAGTAAAAAGGTCTCTTCGGAGGCCTTTTTTTTGTTCAAAAATACTACCTTTGGTATATGCGTTTTGGTAAAATTCAACCGTTAGAAGAAAATCATTTCAAATCATCTTTTGATTTTGCTAAGTACATCTTGGTTTGGCGATTAAGTTGGATTTTCACCATTCTTTTTGCCGTTCTGACCATTTCAATTTTCTTTTACAATCCACTTTCTTCCCTTTATTATGGAATTGCTTTTTTGGTTTGTGTTTTCACTACAACATACTTGATAAAAACAACAAATTTTTTATCCGTTTTTTGGATTTTTGCTATAGCTGTTAGTACGATTGTCATTGCATCGATGCATACGTTACTCAATATGTTGCATTATGCAGATATAGTTTGGACAGCTTGTATTGTCGTTTTCTCTTATATCGGACTTGGAAATCGCGTGGGAAATTTCTTTTTAATTCTCCATTCTGCTAATTTCTTGGTGTTTTATATTTTCGGAATGAATCTGCACATTGCCAATTTAAAATCACTGAATGATATCGAACTCTGGAGTGGTTTACTTGAATTTCTGATTGCACTATTTTCCTTAACCTATTTGCTTCGGACATTCATCAAACTTCAAATTGAAAATGAAGCAAAACTGATCCATCTAAATGAAAATTTAAAACAAAAAAACAACGAAAACCGCATCTTAATGCAAGAAATTCACCATCGAATCAAAAACAACTTGCAATTGGTGGTTAGTTTACTTCGTATGCAACAGGACGAAATCGAACACGAAGACGCTGAGAAAAGTTTTGATTCTGCCATCAACCGAATTCATTCTATTTCATTGATCCATCAGAAGTTATACCAAAACAACCAACTCAATCACTTCAATTTTCAGTCCTATGTGGAAGAATTGACACAAGAAATCAAGTCAATTCAACAACCTCATTTGGTGGTCGATATGCAATTAAAATTAGCCATAAATGAAATTGGACTAAAAACAATTGTTCCCCTTGGATTGATACTAAACGAACTCATCACCAACTCCTTCAAGCATGGTTTTGATGTTAAAAAAGTGAATCAACTTTTTCTTGAAATCATACAAGAATCAGAAGAAAAAATCATGCTCCGATATACCGATTCCGGTGAATGGAAATCAGAAGCGAAAAAAGGCTTTGGTAGCGAATTAATGGATCTACTTGTTCAACAAATGGAAGGCACAATGAAACTGGAGAAAGGTCATTACGAATTTCATTTACGCAACCTCGATTTGGATTAATTCTGAATTTCTTGTTTGATTTTAACCAAAGAAAAAAACCTGTCTTCGTAAATCTTTCAACCTGAGATTCGATTTGTATCATTTCCAATATTGATCCAACAAGTAAATAAAGGAAGCCATTGCAGCACAACCCAATTCCAATTCTCGTTTGTGAACTGCTTCAAAAACATCCGTTTCAGCGTGGTGAAAATCAAAATACCGCTGTGAATCAGGCACAAAACCAAACAAAGCAATTCCTGGGAAAACATTTTTCAACGGATTGATATCTACTCCACCGTATCCTTTTTCAAAATCATGTAATTCGTAATTTCGAAGAGGTGCTACCAATTGCTGCATTTGCTTGACTTGCACATTCGAACCATCACAACTAAATCCCCTCGGTGCAAATCCTCCCCGATCACTTTCGATCGCCAAGACATGCTTTTCACCTCGTTGTTTCACCCATTCTGCATACGTTTTCCCACCCATGTTACCATTTTCTTCGTTCATAAAAAAGACAACCCGTAAAGTGCGATTAGGCTGAAAACCCTGTGATTTCAATAAACGCAATGCTTCCATGCTGTGAACAATTCCAGCGCCATCATCGTGAGCACCTTCACCAACATCCCAAGAATCCAAATGTCCGCCAAAAACGATGTATTCATTCGGAAATTTCTGTCCACGCATTTCCGCAATTACATTAAAACTGGGAACAGGTTCGTGATTTTGACAATTCAATTCCATCGCTACTCGAATCGTTCCTGACTTACATTTTTCGGCTAACCAATCGGCATGCAAGGTAGCAATTGCTGCTGCTGGAATTTTAGTCACTTGTTCTACATAGTGCATCGAACCAGTATGTGGATGCTCGTCTTCAGCCAAATTCAATGAACGAACCAATACCGCTACAGCACCTAATTTTGCCGCTTCAACAGCTCCCTCTCCACGGATCGAATAACAAGCACCGTATGCTTTGAACGTGTTGATTTGTGCATCATCCATCGGTTGATTGAGAAGAACAATCTTTCCTTCCACTTGTGATCGCGTTGCTTTTCGTAATTCGTCCAAAGAAGAAAATACAACTACATCTGCTTCCATCAACCCATTTGTTCCAACTGATCCACCCAAAGCTAAGATCCGAATCGGCTGAAATCCGTTGTTTTTCTCTTTGATCCATGCACTTTCTTTCGTACCTCGCTCCCATTTGGGCACCATGATCGGTTGAAGAAAAACGGTATCAAAACCATACGAAAGCAATTTTTGTTGTCCCCATTCAACGGCCATTTGAGCTTGAGGAGAACCCGATAAACGCGCTCCAACTTGTTTACATAACTCGTACAAATCGGCATACGATTTGCCATTCGTCAGTGCACTTTGATAGATTTGACGAATAAAAATGGAATCTTTCGCCTTGTTTTGACCTGAACCAACAAACGAAAAAACAAGGAATCCGATGAAAAGGATGTACTTCATACGCTTTGAATGAAAAGCAAATATAAAGAATGCATAGAGATGTCAGTCATTGAAATAAATATGTTTGCAAATTAGTTCGTATCTTTGCACCAATTTTCAAGAAAATATGGCCTTAAAATGCGGAATTGTTGGTTTGCCAAACGTGGGTAAATCTACTTTATTTAACTGTTTATCCAATGCGAAAGCGCAATCAGCGAACTTTCCTTTTTGTACGATTGAACCCAATGTCGGAACTATTTCTGTTCCCGATACGCGCTTGGAAAAACTAGAAGCGATTGTTCATCCGGAGCGCGTTGTGCCAACTACCATGGAAATTGTAGACATCGCTGGATTGGTAAAAGGTGCTTCCAAAGGAGAAGGATTGGGGAACCAGTTTTTAGCTAATATCCGTGAAACAGATGCCATTATTCATGTACTTCGTTGTTTTGACGATGGAAATATCATCCACGTAGACGGTTCGGTAAATCCTATCCGAGACAAAGAAGTCATTGATATTGAATTGCAATTGAAAGACTTAGAAACGATCGAAAAACGCATTGTTTCGGTGGCACGTCAATTGAAATCAGGCGATAAAGATATCGTGAAAGAAAACGAAGTAGCTACACGCATCAAAGCACATTTGGAGCAAGGAAAATCCGTTCGCTCGATGGAAATGGATGAAAATGAGATCGAAATCGTAAAGAAATTCCAATTAATCACGTCCAAACCGGTGATGTATTTGTGTAACGTAGACGAATCTTCTGTGAAAAACGGAAATCAATACGTGGATCAAGTAAAAGAAGCTGTGAAAGACGAAGATGCGGAAGTGTTGGTAATCGGTGCTAAAATCGAGGCAGACATCATGGAATTGGAAACCTACGAAGAACGTCAGCTTTTCTTAGAAGAACTAGGTTTGGAAGAACCAGGAGTGAACCGCTTGATTCGTTCTGCTTATGCCTTGTTGAAATTGGAAACGTACTTTACTGCTGGTGTAAAAGAAGTACGCGCTTGGACAATCAAGAAAGGAATGACTGCGCCACAAGCAGCTGGAGTTATCCACACTGATTTCGAAAAAGGATTTATCCGTGCAGAAGTGATGAAATACGAAGACTATATCCACTATGGCTCTGAATCAGCTATCAAAGACGCTGGAAAATTCAAAGTCGAAGGAAAAGAATACATTGTGCAAGATGGAGACATTATGCACTTCCGATTTAACGTTTAATTGTTCATCAATAACAAAAAAAAAGGCTATTTGAACTTACTTCAAATAGCCTTTTTTTGTGGGTAGTGTTATCACCGCCAACAGCAGCACCGCAGGAAAAGAGTTGAAATGTTATTTTTGAGGACATGAAACATTGATAATAAGAAGGTGAAAATATTGGGTTGTACATTAATTTTTCTTCTATATTTATATTCTGTCAAAAAAATTCAGCCCTTTACCAGTCAATTTTTAAACAGATAATAATGAATTTTTCTTTTTATATAAAACTATCATTGTATTCAATACCTTTTTTATTCAGTATTTTTTCGTGTAATACAGGTTGTAAGAAAATCTTTTTGTCAGAAGGAGACAAGTCATGGATAGACTTCGCTTCTGTTAATGATACCATTACTTTTTCCAACGAAAAAAATGAAAGGGATACTTTTGTTGTAGTTAAGAAGTATATAGGATGGGGAAATTGTAATCGTTTTGAATTAGGAGACGGGCAAAAGCAAATGGGAGAGACTTTTGTACAAAAAATTGAAAATGGTAAGCTTAAAGTTTACAACGGGAGTTATAGAATTTCATTTAATGGATATAATAAATATGATACCATTTCTAAGAGTTCAAAATTTATATCTGTACTTGATATAGAAACTAAATATTTTTGGGATTTCAATGAATTAATTGATACCACAATTTTACTTCCAACTCTCAAAAAAAATGTTAGAGCTTTATTTGTTAAAGCGGGATATAACACTAGAGAAGCGTCAGATGTTTATCCTAAAATCGATGAGTTTTACTGGAATAAGCAACTAGGTTTAATCGCATATAAGAAGAAGTCTGGAGAAAAGTTTTATTACGCAAAAAAATGGTAGTTCGTGAGAGCGGTAATTCAAGTTGTGAATCAAAATATCTGATTTTTCATTTCAAAACTCATTTACAACGAATTACGAGCTGAAAAGCTAAGATAAAATAATTAACATAATCCTCTATCACCATGATGGTCTATTTTCTTATTTTATAATTATTCTAATCATCCATCAAATTCAAACCATGAATCTCATTGACGCGCGACATCTAAGACTTTAACTTCGTTGAGACCGCTAACGCTAAGTTCTTAGAAAATGCCTACGAAATTTAGATGCGCTGTGACTTCGTGGGTGAGGACACGTGCGGTAGCTGGGGATAATAAACCAATTGAATTGTTTAGTAATAAAGTAATATTCTAAAAAAATTAACTACATTCATCAAACCCTATAGTGGAAGGATGTATATTTAAACCAGAAGATGATAGATATAACATTGCTGTTGACTATGCAGGAGACAAAGGAATGTTGGATGGAGTTATTGTTTGTAAATGAGTTATAAAAAAACATACCACGTGTGAGGACACGCGCGGTAGCTGGGAACAAGCCGGAGGGATTTATTAGATTAAATGAAAGTTGGGATGCTGGTCTAAAAAAAAAAATTCATGAAACAGCAATAGAAAACTACAATTTATATCAAATTGCTGAGCTTTCAAGACCTCATAAGACTCTAGATATTAAAACGATGAAACAATCTCGCCTAATGGAACTATGACAGGAAGATTGTTGAATGGTAAATATGCTACAGCAAGAAGTCCTGGAAATTACTTAGCAGGAATGAATGGAAAACATGGAACTTTATTAGGTATCCATATATCAAAGACTAAATATATGATGCTTGCTGGTGCATTGGATAAAGGTCACTATACAAAACCTTTGGTAGTACTTATATTGAATGGAAGCATTAGTACTAATTCTTGGCCGTGGCCATATCCTTATTATGGTGAAGATGAATATTCAGGTCGTAGAATTTAAGAAGGATGGGATAATTATTAACAATAATATGTAGAATGAAAATTAGAAGTATTTTATCATTTTTTTTATTGATTAATTTGTATTCATGTGACTTAGGTGACAAAATGAGTACTGTTATTCATGTAAAAAACAAAAATTGCAATTTTTACATAAAAAAAATCGCTTGGTTATCAGATCAATACAGAGTTTACATAAGTGATACACCATTTTTAAAAGATACTATTTCAGATCCATATTTTAAATCTCATTCTTTTTTTTTCAAAATTGATAAAGATAGTTGTAAATTAATTTTTTGCAATTCCGATTTACTTCGAAGAAGTGATAAAGCTAAGGTAAAAATTGAAATACAAGATAACAAAATAATTGATTTTAAAAATTATAATCAATTTGGATTTTATTACATTGGTAATTATAAACCTGATGATGTTTGTAAAAACTATCTTTTAGAAGAAAAGAGGTAGTGAGGCGACATATAGATAATGTTCCCAAAATGTTGTTACTATTTTTACCTGTAAATTTTGTCAGTGTTAACCCCGAAAAAACTTTGTTTTAGTTGGCCTTTCAGGCAAATTATGCTCAATGCAAAACTTGGGTTAAACGGGTTAGTGGAATGAAATGATGGATATGGGTGTTGGGACAACAGATGAGATAGAGCGGGAATGAGAGCGAAAGCGGGAATAAGCAGCTTCAAGTTTGAATAAGGTAATTTATAGGTTGAATTATTTTAGATAGTAATGCAAAAAACAAAAAGGCTACTTGAACTTACTTCAAATAGCCTTTTTTGTAAACTATAAACGAAAAAAACTAGTGCCCTACAATGTCTGTTTGCATTGGCCCTAAAATGGCAAGCAACTCATTTTGTTCTTGTTGTGGTACATTGAATTGATTCAACGCCGCTACCAAAGCATTCACCAAGGCACCAAATTCTGCATCTGTGATGTTCATTCCATCGTGCGCATCATACATATTTGCACCACGGTAGGTGTACGGACCACCCGTTGCTTCACACAACTGATCAATCAAACGTTCACGGAACAAATTGTATTGCGCGGCATTGGAACCTGTCCCGGCTTCCACAAACTCATCTGCAATCGTTGGATCTGCCAACACATTAGCAATAAATTGATCCGTTACTGCGGTAATGGCATCATCTCCTCCCAAGCGCGTATAGAGCGAAGGTGTTGCTGGAGTTGGTGTTGGTTCAGGATCAGGTGTTTCTTTTTTACAACTTACTGCGGTGAGCGAAATCGCTAGAAACGCTACGAACCATTTGGATTTTTGTTTAAACATGATATTTGATTTTGAATTAGCCTTTAATCTCGAAAGTTCAGTGATTTTTTCAATGAACTCATTGCATTGCGTGTCGCGGTCATGGGACATTTTGGCCCCTCTTCCTCAAAATATTTGAGTGATAAATCAAAAGAAAATCTGGAGGAAATCAGACGAATCATTTCCGAACTAGTACCTTTTTCTACTTCATAACCGATGCTCAGAATTTGACTAATCGGATTATAAGCAGTCGCTCGAATTCCTTCTTGTTTCCGTAAATTTTGTTCAATCCAACGCATTTCAACTGAATCTTTTCCAGTTGCATCCAATTGTACAAACCGAATAGGAGTTGCTTTTTGACCAGGTGACAAAGGTTCCCAATTTGCCCAAATAAGGGTGGAAACAAAAAGTAAAAAACTGAGTAATCCTACCACTTTTAATGCTCTCTTCCAACGTGCTTGCTTTTTCATATTTTACGCTTTAGGGTTTAACTAGCTACGACCTAAAACAACACTTGGATTGGAAATGTCACAAAATTGTCATGAAAATGATGAAAATTAATTTAGTTTAGTTGCATGGAACGCTTTTGTCAAATCGATGTATTCATCCGAATATGTCCCTGATTGATTGCGAATTACAAAATTTGTTTTTACCCGTTCTTGCTCTTGGAAAGAAAAACGAATAATTTTTCGAACTATTTTACTTGGATTTCCCCAAATGGAGATTTCTTCCATGCAAAAAAGAGGCGAATAAAGCTGATTTTTCTCTATTTCTTCCCATGTTTCTAAAGGAAGTATCAGCCAAAGTTCACCGTCTGGATTCAACAATTGAATTGTTCTCTGAAAAAAAGCATCAAACGAAAAATGTGCATGCCTGGCTAGTGCTCTTTGCTCATTATCGGGTAAAAAAGTCGCGTTGAAATACGGTGGATTGGAAAAAATCAGATCATACTTCGTTTCAAATGGATAAGTAAAAAAATCTCCCTCAACCACTTGGATTTGAGATGAAAATCGGCTTTGTAAAACATTGTAAGTCGCTTCTTGAAAAGCTTCGGTATCCAATTCGATTGCTTGAATTTGTAGCTCGTTGCTTTTTTGGGCTAACATCAAACTCAAAACACCTGTTCCTGTACCGATGTCCAAAGCCGATTTATGAGAAGAAGGATCAATCAGTGCACCCAAAACCATGGCATCCGTCCCCACCTTCATAGCGGAACTATTTTGCTGAATGTCAAATTGTTTGAAACGGAAAACGGACATTATCCCAAGAAAATATCAAAGAGACCTTCGGGAGCTTTTACGTATAATTTTTTGTTGTCTCTGTCAACTTTTTGCACCAAGTTTTCAACGAAAGGAACTAAGACTTCTTTTCCGTTGGCATCCACTTGAATCAGAGGATTAACAGGTAAATCAATGATTTGAACAATCGAACCAACCGGACCAAACAATTCGTCGATCAATTCAAAACCAACTACTTCATGATCATAAAAATGAATTCCAGTTAATTCTGGTAAATGAGTTAAAGGCAAATACAAATTCTTTCGAAGCAGTACTTTGGCATCATTTTCTGAATCGACACCTTCCAACTTGGCAATAGCAAAACTGCGAGGTTTAATGGAAAATGACTCGAGAAAAAAAGGAGTTAATTGGTTGTTGATATCGATGTACAGCGCATCCAAACCGTGGTATTCGTTTGGGTTGGTGACATCTAAAAAAAGCGAAACTTCACCTTTAAATCCGTGAAGTTTCGCCACATATCCTAAATGATAGCAATCTGCTTTTTTCATTCAAGTTTTTTTCTAGTTACTCAGCAGAAGTTTCTTCTGTTGATTCTTCAGAAGCAGTTTCTTCTGTTGCATCTGCAACTTCTTCAGCAACTTCTTCTTCTACAACTGGAGCATTTTTAGCTTCGATAGCCAATGCTTTTGCTTCTTTTACTTTTGCTTCAGCTTGAAGAGCAGCCAACTTAGCAGCAGCAGCATCTTTTGTCAAACCTTCTTTCTTAGCTAAGATTTTCGCTTCTTGATCCGCAGTCCAAGCAGCAAATTTTGTTTCAACATCCGCCTCAGTCAAAGCACCTTTTTTGATCCCTTTGATTAAGTGATTTTTGTACAAAACACCTTTGTAAGACAAAATTGCGCGAGCTGTATCAGACATTTCAGCACCATTTTGTACCCATTTCAACGTAGCTTCGAAATTGATATCGATTGTTGCAGGGTTTGTGTTCGGGTTGTAAATACCCAATTTCTCGATGAATTTACCATCTCTTTTCGCTCTGCTATCAGCAGCTACTAGGTGGAAGAAAGCTTTTCCTTTCTTACCGTGTCTTTGCAATCTAATTCTTGTTGCCATTTTACGTTTATAAGTTGGAGTACGAAACTCCGATTAATAATAAAATTTAGGGTGCAAAGGTAATGCTTTTATTTGAAATACAAACACATCCTGCAAATTCTATTGCATCTATTTAATATAATCCTTTGGATCTTTCTGAAAACGGATGAACATGTTTGCCCAAATGATTTTAGAAAGCGCATATAAATAAGGACTTAACACAATCGTTGTCAAAGTAATAACCCAAAGTTGTGTGTAAATGGATGCTTTCGGGATAAACAAATTAAAGGAAGTCCAAAGTGTTACAAAAAGAGCAACACCCAGTGCGTATGAAACATACATTGCGCCGTAATAGAATCCCGGTTCTTTCGAATATTTGAGTCCACAATGACTGCAATTTTCGTGAATATCACCGATGCGTTTTAAATCGTATGGATGTGATACAAAAAACTCACCTTCCTGACATTGAGGACATTTGTATCTGAAAATGCTGTATAATTTTGATCCTTTTCCAAACATAACTGACAGGGATTATTTTAACGTTGATGGACAAACGTAGTTGGTTGTTTTTAAGTTTGTTTTCTTAATTGCACCAAAACCACCTTCTACATTAATTAAATTGTGAATACCTCTTGCTTTGAGAATGGAACCAGCAATCACGGAACGATAACCACCTGCGCAATGAACATAGAAAGGTTCATCTTTAGGAAATTCAGCCAAATGATCATTCAGAAAATCCAATGCTGTATGATGAGCAACTTCCAAATGTTCTGCTTCAAATTCACCGTCTTTACGGACATCAAAAACAGGTCGGTGATTTTCATTCCATTCTTTTTCAAATGTTTCTGCTGATACCGATTCCATGGAATCAACTTCTTTTCCTGAGTCAATCCACGATTGAATTCCACCAGAAAGGAAGCCTAACGTTTGGTCAAATCCAACGCGAGCCAGTCGAGTTACCACCTCTTCTTCCCTTCCTTCAGGAGAAATTAAGACAATGGGTTGTTTCACATCTTTGATTAAAGCGCCCACCCAAGGAGCAAAACCGCCATCAATTCCAATGAAAATCGAATTGGGTATGTGAGCTTGAACAAAATCTGCTTCTTTGCGCACATCCAACATCAAAGCTCCTTGTTCGTTTACCAAAAACTCAAATTCATCCGCAGAAAGTGCTCGTGCACCCCGTTCCAAAACTACATCGATCGATTCATATCCTTCTTTGTTCATTTGAACATTTAACGGAAAGTAAGCTGGCGGTGGGGCAAGACCATCTGTCACCTCGTTGATAAATTCTTCTTTGGTCATGTCTGCACGAAGTGCGTAATTCGTCTGCTTTTGTTCGCCCAATGTTCCAACGGTTTCTTTCGACATGTTTTTTCCACATGCAGAACCAGCGCCATGACCTGGATAGACAATCACCTCATCGGGAAGTGTCATAATTTTAGTTCGAAGACTTTCAAACAATGTTCCTGCTAGTTGCTCTTGCGTCATGTGAGCCGCTTTTTGAGCCAAATCAGGACGTCCGACATCACCTAAAAACAAGGTGTCACCCGAAAAAATAGCATATTCTTTGTCGTTTTCGTCCAAAAGCAAATAAGTGGTACTTTCCATGGTATGACCAGGAGTATGAAGCACTTTTATCTTCACTTTTCCGAGTGGAAAAATTTGTTCGTCTTTTGCAATGGTTGCTTCAAAAGCAGGATTGGCATTGGGACCATAAATAATGGGGGCACCTGTTTTTTCAGCCAACGTGATGTGTCCAGAGACAAAATCAGCATGGAAATGTGTTTCAAAAATGTATTTGATTTTTGCTTGATCTGCATTCGCTTTTTCTAAATAGCTAGAAATCTCTCGAAGAGGATCAATAATAGCAACTTCTCCTTCGCTGTAAATGTAATAGGCTCCTTGAGCCAAACACCCTGTATAAATTTGTTCTACGCGCATATTTGTGTGATTCTTATTATTTTCAAAGGTAAAAATTTTCAGTCTAGAATTACGTAACATTTGTTACGAAACAATTAGAGTCTGTTTAAAATTCATTCAATTGTTTTATTTGTAGATATTTTTGGCTACGAATTCATTAAATTTTACTCTAAGCAAACTGCTATGTAAACAAAATTTGCCTCATTTCGCCCAAAAATCCCTCATGAAAAACCCAAACAACAAATTTAAGTAGGCTCTTTGTTAACTATTGAAATAAAATGACTGTGATCTGTTTAAAATATTCTTTTCAATCACTTCATCCCTCTATTTTTCTTGATATTTTCGTATGAATCTTGGATTTTTTGGAATTTTTCTTTCGCCCCTTTTTGGTATTCGTCTCCCATTTGAGCTACTTTATCCGGATGGTAACGAACAGCCATTTTGCGATACGCTTTTTTAACTTCTTCATCCGTTGCAGTTGGCTCAATTCCAAGCACTTTGTAATCTGAATTCACATCGCGATAAAACATATTTTTAACGCTATCGAAGTCTAATTGAGGAACACCCATCAAGGTCGCAATGCGATTCAAGACTTGCATTTCCGCTTGCGAAACATCCCCATCCGCTTTGGCAATTCCAAACAAATAATGCAACAACTGAATACGAACTTCCTCTTGTGTTCGCATGCGTATATCGTTACAAATCTGATTTAAAGGAATTTCATTGGAATCTAAAAAGCGTTTTAACGTTTGAAGATGTGATGCATTAAACTGATTTCCGAACTGATTGCGAAAAAAGTTTTTTACATAATCCAATTCCACTTTGAGCACTTTTCCATCGGCTTTCATGATTGCTGCCGAAAGAGCCATCAACATCGTAGCAAAATCAGTGGTAGAAGTTCGTTGTTGGTAGTATTCAAACAAATCATCAGATGAATACGTCCGACCATTTCCAAAAGGTCTTCCTGTATTGACTTTTGAAGTTGAACTCATTTGGTCAACGACACTACCAATAAAAAAACCTATCAAACCACCATAAAAATGGCGACCAACCACAAAAAAGCCTACAACGGCAAAAATCCATCTAAACAAAATCTTTCTTTTATTGGAAGAATAAACTTCCGTGTTTTTCAAAATTAGTAAAAAAGAGAAACAAAAAAGCCGTAACCAAGATCGATTACGGCTTGATGATTTTTATACTAGTTCAATACTACGTTCTATAAATTGGTTCAAAGCCTCCCCTTTCAACATGCCTTGCGACAACAGTGCCAAATCGGTCAATTGCTTCGCTTTTTCAGTTCGAATAGTTTCATCTGCTTGTAAAATGGCACCTACTTTCGGGTGATTGCTATTGACAATCAATTGGTATGTTTCTGGGAAAGCGCCAAAGAAACCACCGCCACCCATTCGTTGTTGTTCCATCATGCGACGGATGAATTCTGGTTGCGTAACAATGATTGGCGCGTCCGTTTCGCTCATACTTTCGAATTCCACTTTGAATTTTTCAGCATTGACTGTTCCCTCGAAAATCGGTTTCAGACTTTCCTCCTCTTCTTTCGAAAGTTTACTAGGAATTTCGTCCGATTTTTTGATCAATTTATCCAAGGTATCTGAATCTACACGGGCAAAAGATACTTTTTCATGCTCTTGTTCCATTTTTGAAATCCAGTGAGGAACAAGTGGTCCATCTAATTGCAAGACATCGTATCCACGATCTTTTGCTGCTTTCACAAAACCAAATTGCGACTCAGGATCATTTGTGTACAAAATTACCGTTTTGTCATCTTTATCCGTTTGTAAAGCTTTGATGTGCTCCTTGTATTCTTCTAAAGTGAAATACTTACCAACTGTATTTTTTACCAAAGAGAACGATTTTGCTTTTTCTGCAAATTTCTCATCCGATAGCGTTCCGTATTCCACAAAGATCTTCAAATCATCCCATTTCGCTTCGAAATCAGCGCGGTCTTTTTTGAACATTTCAGCCAATTTATCTGCCACTTTTTTGGTAATGTGTGTCGAAATTTTCTTCACATTTCCATCGCTTTGCAAATACGAACGAGAAACATTTAATGGAATATCCGGTGAATCGATCACACCATGCAACAAAGTCAAAAATTCTGGAACAATGTTTTCTACGCTGTCTGTGATAAACACTTGGTTGGAATACAAATTGATCTTATTGCGTTGAACTTCCACATTTTCCTTGATTTTTGGGAAATATAAAATCCCCGTCAAGTTAAATGGATAGTCCACATTCAAATGAATATGGAAAAGTGGCTCGTCGAAAGACATCGGATACAACTCGCGGTAAAATGCTGCGTAATCCTCTTGTTTTAAATCAACAGGTGCTTTGGTCCAAGCCGGATTTGGGTTGTTTACCTGCTGCTCGAAATCCTCGAAGCCGCCCCGGCCGCCCACACCGAGCACGACGAGCCCTTCCGCT
>CAYRMV010000059.1:0-19021 GCA_964425255.1 uncultured Flavobacteriales bacterium | reverse complement strand
CGCCAAATGGTATTCAAATGCAAACAATACGCTTCAAAATAAATCACTTGAAGCCTTGATTCAGCAACAAAAAATGCCCTTGTTTTTCCAAGTGGAAGAGCATCAAGAAATCGCTCGGGCGAAAAAAATTGCGGATGAATTTGATCTAAATTTTATTTACATCGGAGCAGGAGATGAATATCTTTCCAAAGATTTACTCAAGAAAAATCAGGTAATCTGTGTTATTCCACTGGATTTTCCTGCCGCTTACGATGTGAAAGATCCGTACATCGCTAAAAACATTCCGCTTAGTAAACTAAAACACTGGGAATTAGCTCCGTCAAATGCTTATTTGTTGCAACAAGAAAAGATTCCCTTCATGTTCAGTGTTGGAAATGTAACGAAACCAGAAGATTTTTGGGGAAATGTCCAAAAAGCCTTGGCTCGTGGACTGACGCCGGAAGAAGCCTTGGCAGCATTTACTACACGTCCAGCTAAAGCCTTAGGATTGGATGCTGAAATGGGGACTTTAGAAAAAGGCAAATGGGCCAGTTTTGTGATTTATGATGCCAATCCGTTTACACACAAAGCAACTTTACTTGAAAATTGGACAACAGGTCAGCGGAGTTACGAGAAATCGATTCAAACAGAAGACATTCGTGGTACATACAATGTGTTGATAGCCCAAGAAAAGATGGTGCTTGAAATCGCTGGGTCAAAAGAAAAACCAACTGCTAAACTGCGTTGGACCTACCTAAAAACAGATAGTTTAACGAAACTGACGAAAACTGATACACTAAAAATAAATCCATCGCTCTTGGTTTCTGGGAAAGATGTGGTTTTGCAGTTCAATTCGACTCATCCGCAGTTTGTGGGTACGTTTAACCTTCATGCAAAAAACAATGCGAAAATGGGCGTGTTTGAAGGGGATGGTACGCTTCCAAATGGTTCTTGGATCAAGTGGACTGCGATTCGAAACAAACTAAGCGATGAAAAAACAAGTGATTTGGCCATCAAACGAGATTCGGTCGTTATTGGTAATCCTTGGTTTCCCAATTTGGCTTATGGTTTTGATTCGCTTCCGAAAAGTCAGACCATTTTGTTTGAAAATGTAACCATTTGGACCAATACTCAAGACGGAATAATTTCCAATGGTTCGGTTTTGATTGAAAATGGAAAAATCAAAAAAGTTAGTAAGCAAGCCATTTCGCTACCTACAGGAGCCCTGCGCGTTGACGGAAAAGGGAAACATTTGACCAATGGAGTCATTGATGAACATTCGCACATTTCCATTTCAAAAGGAGTAAATGAATCAGGGCAAAGCGTGACGGCTGAAGTGAGTATTGCCGATGTGGTGAATGCCGAAGACATCAATATGTATCGACAATTGAGTGGCGGTGTAACAACTTCCCAACTCTTGCATGGATCTGCGAATGCCATCGGAGGTCAATCGGCATTGATCAAGTTAAAATGGGGTTCTTCTGCTGCCGATTTATTGATTCCAAATGCACCTAAATTCATCAAATGTGCGTTGGGAGAAAATGTCAAGCAAGCCAATTGGGGCGATTTCAATACGGTGCGTTTTCCACAAACGAGAATGGGAGTTGAACAAGTATTTTACGATGCCTTTGAACGAGCAAAAGCCTACGAAGCAGCGCACAAAGCTTGGAATGAAAATTCAGATAAAAAGCGCGAAAAATTAGGATTGACACAACCGGCAGTCGATTTGGAATTGGAAGTAATTCTCGAAATATTAAAAAGTCAGCGCTTCATTACTTGTCACTCGTATGTACAATCGGAAATCAATATGTTGATGCATGTAGCTGATTCGATGGGCTTCAAAGTGAATACGTTCACGCACATTTTGGAAGGATACAAGGTAGCGGATAAAATGAAACAACACGGTGTTGGCGGTTCGACTTTTGCGGATTGGTGGGCTTACAAATACGAGGTAAATGATGCAATTCCTTACAATGCGGCGATGATGCATCAAGCAGGTGTGGTAACTGCCATCAATTCGGATGATGCGGAAATGGGACGTAGATTGAATCAAGAAGCAGGGAAAATTGTCAAATACGGTGGAGTTTCACAAGAAGAAGCTTGGAAAATGGTGACACTAAATCCAGCTAAATTGTTGCACCTAGACGATCGTTTGGGTTCAATTGAAGTAGGGAAAGATGCTGATTTGGTTTTGTGGACCGATAATCCATTGAGCATTCAAGCGATTGTTGAAATGACTTTGATTGAAGGGGTTGTGTTATACGAACGTTCTAGAAATGCTGCTTTAGAAGCTCGTAATGGACAAGAGAAAGCACGGATTTTAGCCAATATGCTTCAATCAAATGAAAAAGGAGAACCGAGTGTTCCGTTTGTTAAAAAGAAAAAACGTCATTTCCACTGTGATACTCATGGAGAAGAAGGAAGTGAAGAAGAAAATACGCACTAAGATGAAATGGATTTGTTTATTTGTCGTGATTGGTAGTTCCCTTGTTTCTTGGGGACAACAACGCAAAACCTTGTTGATGAATGGTTTCCTTCATGTTGGGAATGGTGAAACAATGCCAACTGCTGCGATTGGTATGGAGGGAGACAAAATTGTTTTGGTGAAAAATTCACTCACGTATTCAGCAAAAAAATCGGATTGGGATACGATCATTGATTTAAAAGGTCAACATGTTTATCCTGGATTTATTGCACCGAATTCAACCTTGGGTTTGACCGAAGTGGATGCCATTCGAGCGACCCGCGATTTTGATGAAGTGGGAACCTTCAATCCACATGTTCGTTCGATGATTGCTTTCAATGTAGAATCGACGGTGATTTCAACGGTGAAAACCAATGGGGTTTTGTTTAGTCAAGTGACTCCAAGAGGGGGGCTTATTTCTGGAAGTTCGAGTGTGATGCACCTAGATGGATGGAATTGGGAAGATGCTTTGGTGAAAGCAGATGATGGAATTCATTTGAATTGGCCTTCGAGTGTGCAGACTTACCAAAAAGGGAAGTTGAATCCGCAAAAACACGAGAAATACGACGAACGCAAAAAGGAAATTCTTGGATTTTTTGAACTTGCAAAAAGTTACAGCGGAAAAGGGGAAAAAGACATCCGTTTGGAAGCCATGAAGGATCTTTTTTCGGGAACAAAGCGCTTGTATATTCATGCAAATGAAATTCAACAATTGTTGGATATCATTGAATTCAAACAGCAATTTGGAATCAATTTCCCTGTAATTGTTGGTGGATATGACAGTTATTTGATTTTGGATCGCTTAAAAGATGCGAAAATCCCGATTATGTTGCCAAGAACGCATAGTTTGCCTGAATTAGAAAGTGATGCAGTGGATTTACCCTACAAACTTCCGAGTATCTTGCAGCAAGCTGGAATTCTATTTTGTCTCCAAAACGAAGGGGATATGGAGGCGATGAATGCACGTAATATTCCATTTTTAGCGGGAACAGCTCAAGCGTATGGATTGACGGAAGAGCAAGCAGTGGCAAGTATTTCCCTCAATGCAGCGAAAATCATGGGAATGGAAAAACAGATCGGTTCGGTGGAAGAAGGCAAAAAAGCAACCTTGTTTGTATCAAAAGGAAATGCGTTGGATGTTTTGACGAACGATGTTACCTTGATTTTTGTCAATGGAAAACAAGTCTCTAATAAAAACCGTCAAACAGAATTGTACGAAAAGTATAAAAACAAAAAAGCTGCTCCATGAGAACAGCTTTGCATAATCTTTAGGATGTGATTTTTATTTCTTAGCTTCTTCCGCAGCTGGTTTTTCTTCCGCTGGAGCAGGATTTTCCATTTCTTGTAAATCTTCATCCAATTCTTTCATCGAATCTT
Organism: uncultured Flavobacteriales bacterium; assembly: GCA_964425255.1. Classification (GTDB taxonomy): domain Bacteria; phylum Bacteroidota; class Bacteroidia; order Flavobacteriales_D; family Crocinitomicaceae; genus CAYRMV01. The sequence continues at coordinate 15,201 of CAYRMV010000059.1, read as the reverse complement.
CGAGCATTTTTTCAGCTTCGTCATTTACTTCTTGTTCCACTTTTGCTTTTTCTTCTTCTGTGGATGAACTACAACTTGCAAATCCAAATACCAAAGCAATTACCGGAACGATTAAAACAATTTTTTTCATAAATCAACTCAATTAGATGACTAAAGGTAGGTAAAATATCAGCTAATCGATAGTAGCTTTACTTTTTTTATTAACATTTTTTCTCTTTCGGTGATTCACGAATATTTGGTATATTTGAAATGAATTAGAAAAAATCAATGTTATGTCATTTGAATTACCAAGTTTAAATTATGCATACGATGCGTTAGAACCACATATCGATGCACGTACAATGGAAATCCACCATTCAAAACACCACCAAGCATATACCACCAATTTGAATGCTGCAATCGCAGGAACAGAGTTGGAAGGCAAGTCGATTGAGGAAATTTTGAAAAATTGTTTAGATAAACCTGCTGTTCGTAACAACGGAGGTGGATTTTGGAACCACAATCTTTTCTGGGAAGTGATGTCACCAAATGGGGGTGGACTTCCAACAGGTGAATTGGCAGATGCAATCAACGCTGCTTTTGGTTCGTTTGAAGCTTTCAAAGATGAATTTGCGAAAGCGGCAGCAACTCGTTTTGGTTCGGGATGGGCATGGTTGTGCGTTACCGATGGAAAATTAGAAGTTTGTTCAACACCAAACCAAGATAATCCATTGATGGGTGAAGGATGCAAAGGTACTGCCATCTTAGGATTGGATGTTTGGGAGCATGCGTATTATTTGAATTATCAAAATCGTCGTCCAGATTATATTAACGCATTTTTTAATGTAATTAACTGGGAAGTGGTTTCTGCTAAATATGCAGCTGCGAAATAAGATGTTAAAAGCAACAAAGCGAAATGGTCAGAGTTTTCTGACCATTTTTTATTTCAACCAAAAAGTAAGCGAACTCGTCCAAACCCAATTTTGCGTTGCTTGGTTCTCAAAAGTTCCTTCTAGTAAATTCCAATGTTTTATTTCCGTTCGGAAGGTACAAAAGTTACTAAATTTATAATCAAGGTTGATTGATGTTCCCAGTAGTTGCACTGGACTAAGAGAAGCTAATTGAACTTGATGTTTGTCTGAATACCACTCCAAACGAAGCGAACTAGTCCATTTGTTATTCCATTTGTATTGACCTATTCCAACCAAACTAAACCACGGATGATACCCACGACTATTTTTTGCTTGTTGCTCTATTCCATAATCGATTCCTGCAATGAATGAACTACGATTGCCTTCGAATTTAGCATAAAAATTATGGAAATACCGCATTTTTCGGATACTGTCAGGATGAATGGTGCCCACAAACGAACTACTGTTTAAAACCCATTTTTTGCTTGGTTTCCATTGGATTTGATGACCGAATGCGGGAGCAGAATTTCCAACTTCGCGTTGCATCCGTTGCCAACCGTTTAATGCAAGCAAAGACCAATTCCATTTTTCATTGGATGATTTAACATTGAATTTGATTCCTGTTTCATAATACGGAGAATTGTCAGCCAACACACTTCTTGTCAGATTCAAACATTCCAATTGATTCGCAGATTCAAAACCAATGTGAGAGGGAAGAACACCTGCGTCCAACCAAAGTTTTCTTTTTTTACTCAACCGAATGCCAATGTTTGCTTCATGAATCATTCGGAAAAGGCTGGGTTCGTGGGATAAATTAGCTTGGGCATAGGTTCCCGTCATCAACGACAGGTTTGCTCGAATCGTCGAATCGCTCCATTTCACTTTCAAATAGGCAAGATTGAGCTGAAATTCGTTGTGACGATGGTGTGAATAAACAAAATCAGGTCGGTTGTGATCAGGTGGTTGATTGAAATCAAAGGCGTAATACAAATCAGCAAAAAATTCAAATTCAATGGGAGTTCGTTTTGTGCTGTCTTGCGCAAAGGCATTATTTGTTTCAAACAATAAAACCAAAACAAGAAACCGCTGAAAGAATCGCATCGTTTATTTTATTTGCAACCAAAATGAACCGCCGTGTTTTTCAACTTGCTGCAAGTTTTCATGCTTCCATAAGGGGGAAAGCATTTCAGCTAACTCAGCATCTTCAGAGATGAAATAGTTCGGCAACACGGGTACAAATCGAGCTGGATTGGCCAAAATATAGGCCATCAAACCGTATTGTTCCGTATAATTTCGATCGCACATAAACTGTGGGTAATCATAGGGAATGTAAATGTCATGAATTTGAACGATTACTCCTTTTTTGAGTCGAGGTAAAACTTCCATAAAAAACACCATTGCGTCCGAATTCGGTAAGATACGATGCGAATTATCGATAAACAAAACATCGTTTTCTTCTAATTGGTGAATGATTTCCAAACTAACATCTTCAAACGGTTTTCGGATGATTTGATCTGCTAGTGCATCCATTTCGGCACGCGGCATTGGATCAATGGAAATGATTTCCATGTCTAAACCAAAATCTTGCTTGGCTTTATATGCAACTTTGGTTGAATTTCCAGATCCTACTTCAACATATCGTTTGGGTTTGTTTTGAACCAACATGGTGTAAATTCCCGCAATGTCTAATCCTGGTAAAAAACCATTGTTCCAAACTGGTTTACTGACATCTGTTTCTTTCCCATTTGGCTTGATTTCCTGAATTTTTGGCGCAAGCTCAAGCATAGATTGGATCAAGACTTTGTAGGATTCTCGTTCCCGATTGACGATTTGATACAATTCTCCATGAGGAGGCAATCCATGTCCGTAGCGTGGTTTCATCTCGACTGGATAATCCAAAAACAAGGTTTGAAACTTGGGAGACAGAAAGCGATATATCTTTTTTAACATTACTTTTCTTTTTTTAATTCGGAATAAAATTGCATCATTTTCGCTTGGAAATTCTCCCAAGAGTTGGCTTCGTTTTCCGCTTGTATGGCCGAACGAAATGCAGCAATTCGATTGTTTGAATAGTATGATTCAATCGCTTTGGCAATCAACTCGGCATTGGGTTGTGGGACAATTAGTCCTGTTTTTTCGTGTTCAATGGTTTCTTTTAGTCCACCGACATCGGTGGCGATTAGCGGAACCAAAAAATGATTGGCAATGGACGTGATTCCACTTTGAGTGGCCGATTTGTAAGGCAAAATACAAACGTCGCAAGCGGAAAAGAAAACGGTTACTTCGTCGTCGCTGATGTATTGATTGTACAGATGGATGCGGTTTTTCACTTGCTTTTCTTTGATCAATTGCGTGTATTTATCAAAAGAACCATAGGTTTCACCAGCAATAACAAGTTGGTAAGAATCATCTAACAAAGCGAGTGCTTCAATCAATAAATCCAATCCTTTGTAATCGCGAATAATACCGAAGAACAACAAGGTTTTTTTGCTTGGATCCAAATTTAGCTTTGCTTTCGCTTGGTCAGCATCCATTTTTTCTCCAAAATGATTGTAAACAGGATGATTGACACGGATGTATTTTGCTTCTGGTCGAATGGAAAGTAAATCAGTTAGGACTTTGTCAGACATCACGACAAATCCATCGTTGCTGTGCAAAAAATAGCGGTTGCATGGAGCATCAAAAAACCGTTTTTCATGCGGAATCACATTATCGAGAATACTGATTCGTACAGCTTTTTTATTTCGGCGCAATACAAAGCCAAGACTTGGTGCGAAAAATGTCATCCAATATTTCGTAACGATCAAATCAGGATTGAAGGTTTTTATTTTTTTGGCAGAAGTGAAATAACTAAATGGATTGATGGTATCTAAAATCCGTTCAGAAGGGATTGAATCGGCCTTGTCTTCGGGTGTGACGAGTTGCGTTTTTCCTGGGAACAGAAAATCAGGATATTGTCGTTTGAACGTAAACGCTTTGACTTGATTTTTTTTCTCTGCTTCGCGGTAAACCAACGCATTGAATTGAGCAATACCACCACGAAAGGGGAAAAATGTGGAAAGAAAGGCAATTTTCATGATTCGATTTCGCTTTTTAAATGTCGATCAACTGCATCGGCAATGGTTTCTGGTTCTATGTCATGCATGCAAGAAGTTCCCTTTTGGCACGTGTTTCCATAATAACAAATGCAAGGATTAGGAGGGCCGACAATTTCTCCACGACCATATAATTCAAATTCATGCGGATTGAAAATATTGTTCATCAAAATCATTTTTTTCTGAAGCGCTGTGGCAATGTGCATCATCATCGAAACTTGAGTCACCACAAGATCCGTTGCATTTGTCAAAGCAATAAATTCTTCCAACGAAAAATGTCCTGGATAAAAAGAGCCAGTTTCTGCTTGAAAACGCATATTTTTTTCATGCTCCAATTCGCCACCTAAGAAAATGGGAAAGTAACCTTTCTCAAGGAGCAACTCCGCTAATTTTTTCCAAGCTTCATCTGACCATAGTCGTGTATTCCATCTTGGGCCACAACCTGTGTTTAATCCGACAATTTTTCGATTCGTTTTGGCGTTTATTTTTTCTTTCCAAGTGGCAGCTATATTCGTATTTAAGTTGATTAAATACGGTTCGTAATCAAAGGAAAGGTGACAAATTTCAAAGATTTCTTCTAAATAACTTTTGGTGTTTTTTTGCGATAATTCATCAAAAAAACCAGTCATTAGTTTGTGCTCAGCAGCAGGAGTGGCAGCTGCGAGATGCCCGTTTTTCCATGTGTACCCGTATTTTTCTGTTGCATCCACTTTTGCTAAAAGCAAACATGCTTCCACTTCTTTATCGAGGTTGATGGCAATGTCATACGTTTGATGTTGAATAGCAAAAAGAGAGGCTGCATCCAAGGGATAAATCACATCAATTTCATTTTTTGGTAAAATCGCGGGACTTAAAGTCAACCAAGTGATGTGTGCTTGTGGATACATTTCTTTGTATCGAACAAGTAGGGGAGTTGTACGAATAACATCGCCAAGTGCTCCCAATTTTATAATCAGAATCCGTTTTGAAATGGGCGTATAATCGGAACAATTTGAACAAAATTGACCTTTTTCTTTGTTGGGTTTACAAGGAATTCCTCCTCGAAAATGCTTGCAATCAAATCGAACTTCTTCGTAATTCATGGTTTTATTTATCGATTTTCAAAAATAGGATTCTTTTTTGAGATAATGTTTTATTCGTTGTCAGATGTTTTGATTTCGAGAAGTACATTCCCTCGTTTTTGTCCACTTTCCACGTAGTGATAGCCTTCCACAATTTGATTGAGCGGATATATGCGATCTACTAAGGGCGAAAATTGATTGGTTTCAACCAATTGTTTTAAAAACTCAGCATCTTCTTGCGATATTGATGGAATTGGGAAAAGTACTTTCTTTTTTCGGAAAATAGGCGTTAGTAAGGCAAACCAAATATTTGCCCAACCTTTTCCAAGCTCAGTTGAAATATAAATTCCTTTCGGATTCAGTATTTTTTTTGCTTTAAGAAACGAAGTTTTTCCAACAGCGTCGAAGACAAAGTCAACTTTTTCACCACACAAAGTATAGTCTTCTTGTTGGTAATCAATCACTCTGTCGGCACCTAATTTTGAAATGTCTTCGATGTGTTTTGTTCCACAAACAGCAAGAACGCGAACGTCCATCGCTTTTAAAAGTTGTACAGCTGAAGAACCGATTGCTCCCGTAGCACCATAAACCAAAACAGTTTGACCTTTATGGGTTTTCGTAGCACGAATATTAACCAAAGCATAATGCGAACCCTCTAACAAAGCTGCAGCATGTGACATTTCGATGGATGCTGGTTTTTTTGCAATTGCGCCATTTTCAGCAATTGTTTTGAACGCTGCGTGACCTCCAAATTTTTGTTCGTCAAAACCAAAAACTGCTTCTCCCACTTGAAAACGGGTTACTTCTTCACCTGTTGCTGTGATTATTCCTGAAAATTCACATCCTAAAACAGGTTGTTTTGGTCTCCAAAATCCACTAAAAAGACGCGAAATCACATTTTCCGCACTTCGAAAAGCACAGTCAGTTCGATTGATTGTAGAATAATGGACTTCAACAAGTACTTCATTTGGTTTAGGAACAGGTTTAAGTATTTGTGCTATTTGAACAACTTCCGGTTTGCCATAATGTTTGTAAATAGCAGCCCGCATGAGGGAAGCGTTTTCCTCTTTACTGGATTTCATACGCTCCTAAGTCTGATGGATTTCCTCTTGGTGTGCCTTTGATGTCTGTTGGTACAAAATAGATTCCGGGAGCAGCATGATTGCTTGCACCTGAACTTCCGTTTGAGATGGAATAATCAAATTCACCTACATTTTTGAAAGATGGTTCACTGTTCCAACGAGGATTAATGAATTTTGGATTGGTCGGAGGTGTTTTGTATTTGATTAAACAATTTCGGAATTCAACTTGGAAATAATTTGCAGTTCCATTCGGATTGATGGTGTCCATGGCTAATTCTGTTTCCAAACTTCCGTAAATGATCGAATTGACAACTGTTCCTTCACCAATTCCAGCCACATAATTTACACCGTCTTGTGTAAAATAATTGCGAACAGCAAAAGCAGGAGTTTGACCGGATGAACCATAACCAGCAATCGTACAGTGATTCAAGTTGTAGTGTGCACCACCCAAAACAAAGAAGCTATGCGCCCCACTGTTGGAAATGACGCAATTTTCAGCTTTCAATTTAGGACCATTATACAACAGGATTCCATAACTAGCGTTGTTCTGAATTTTTGTATTGGTTAAGGTTAATGTGTACCCCGGATTACTGGCGTTTTGACTATACATTTGAATGCCTGAAGTTCCATTTTTGATGATCGCATAATCGATTGTTGATGTACTTGCTTCACCAAAATAAATTCCAAACCATTGTCCTGACACATCTTGGTAAAATTCTTCCAAACGATCTCCTTGGAAAACAACTTCTTTGTCTTTTTCTCCTTGAACGTTTAAGCTTCCAGCAACAAACAACAAGGAATTTTTGTGGAAATGAACTTGCGTTTCCTTTTGTATGGTCAAATTGGTTCCTGATTCAACCAAGGTGTATCCGTAAACAACATGTGGTTTATCATTGGGCCATGTTCCAACTGAAGTGTCTGCATAATGAAAATAAGCGTCCTGTCCCCAAACAGCTAATCGAACATATTGGTCGACTCCATTGGTGCGAAAACGAATCGAATCTTCGACAATCATCGGCAAGGTTTGGTTGTTCACTTGGAGGGTAACTTCTACAAAAGCATACAAACTATCGTTGGCAAGAACTTCTACGTCTTCGTGTTTTTTTCCTGATACACCGTCGATATTGATGCGGAAGGGAGAATTTTGTCCGCCCATAAGTTCAATTTCCTCAATATTTACCGGACGATTTTCTTTGTTGTACAATTTAAACGATTGTGTCGTTGAACCAATCGTTGTAAAAACAGTATCAAACACTAAGGTGTCAACGGAAAATTCTAAGTTTCCTTTGGAAAAGAGCAACGGTTTTTTACACGATGGTATTAGAAAGAGTAAGATAAAACTCAATCCCAAAACCGCTAACCATGTATTTTTTCTTGTCATCATTGCTAATTTACAACGCAAAAGTGGGGATTTTATTTCGAACTGAGAATTCAAAAATAAAGAAGCCTGTTGAAATAAATCCAACAGGCTGCCACAGTTTTGTTTTTGTGTTAATTAAAACGATTACATTTTTGGCAACAAAACTTTATCCAAAACATGAATCACTCCGTTGGATTGATAAACATCATATACGCTGATGTTTGACATTCCTCCATTCGCATCCGTTACTGTAATGTTGTGTGGGCCATTCATCATGAATGTAAGTTCGCCTCCTGCTACTGTTTTCATGGATGCCTTTCCTTTTCCTGCTTTGATCGCTTTTTCAAGTGCTGCAAAGTCGTATTGTCCAGCAATTACATGGTAAGTTAAAACCCCTGCTAACTTCGATTTATTCTCGGGTTTCAATAAATAATCGACAGTTCCGTCAGGTAGATTTTCGAAAGCATCGTTGGTAGGAGCGAATACCGTAAATTTCCCCTCTGATTGCAATGTTTCAACCAATCCGGCAGCTTTTACAGCAGCAACTAAAGTGGTGTGATCTTTTGAATTTACCGCGTTTTCAACGATGTTTTTCTTCGGATACATTTTTTCTCCTCCAACTACAGGTTCTTGTGCATTTACTGAAATTACCGCACAGAATGTCAAAGCGAATACCGCCAATTTTGCTTGCATTTTTCTCATGATTTTTTGTTTTATTTGGTTTCTAAAAGTTTATAAATCATTTACGGCGTTGGATTCGATTTGGATTTAAAAGAAATAAAAAAAAGGAGCTATTTCTTTCGATTAACTCCTTTAATTGTTTGATTATTAGTTTTTTAATTTTTTTAATCTTTTTTCATTATTTTAAATCTTTTCCAGATTCTAGCACTTTTTCTTTTAGCTCTTCCATGTATTCTGCCAAGATTTGCAAAACTTCAGGATTGGATGCGCCAATGATTTTAGCTGCTAAGATTCCTGCATTTTTAGCTGCATTCAAAGCGACGGTTGCCACAGGTATACCGTTGGGCATTTGCAAGATTGACAAAATCGAATCCCAACCGTCAATCGAATTACTTGATTTTACAGGAACGCCAATCACAGGTAGTGGAGTTAAGGAAGCAGTCATTCCAGGTAAATGGGCAGCACCACCCGCACCGGCAACAATAACTTGAATCCCTCGTTTGTGCGCATTTTTAGCATAATCAAACATCAATTCGGGTGTTCGGTGTGCTGAAACAATATTTATTTCATACGAAATACCAAATTGGGTCAAAATTTCGGCTGCTTCTTGCATAATGGGTAAATCTGATTTGCTACCCATGATGATTCCTACTTGTGCTGTTTTTTCCATTTTATGCTTCTATTTGAACGAGATGTAAGATGTTTTTTCCTGTTTTTTTTGCTTCGTCTAAGGTTTCAGCTACCACCGTGATGTGTCCCATTTTACGGAACGACTTTGTTTTTGCTTTTCCATATAAATGGGTTTTCACACCGGGAATGGACATTGCTTCTTCCAATCCGCGGTAAATTGCATTTCCTTCAAAGCCTTTGGCGCCTAACAAATTGATCATGACACCTGGCTGAATCAATCGGGTGTTTCCAAGTGGAAGATTCAATACGCTGCGCATGTGTTGCTCGAATTGGGAGGTTACACAACATTCGATGGTATGGTGTCCACTGTTGTGCGGTCGTGGAGCAATTTCATTGACCAATATTTCTCCTTCTTTGGTTAGGAATAATTCAACAGCAAGCAAGCCAACCATATCCAATGAATCGATCACTTTTAAGGCAATTTCTTGTGCTTTTAGCTCGATTTCTGTTGTTATTTCTGCAGGAGAAAACAAGAATTCAACCAAATTGGCTTCTGAATTAAACTCACATTCTACCGTTGGGAAGACAGCTGTTTCACCTTTTTCATTGCGTGCAACAATGACCGATAATTCTTTGTCAAAGTCGACCATTTTTTCGAGAACACTCGGCACATCAAATGCGTTATCAAGGTCTTTTTCAGTACGAAGAGGAGTTACCCCTTTTCCATCGTATCCTCCTTTTCGCATTTTTTGCATAAAAGGAAATTCAGGGATGAACGAGTCGATTTCAGCTTTGTTGTCGACCAAATAAAACGGAGCAGTGGCAATATTGTGTTCTTGATAAAACGTTTTTTGAAGTCCTTTATCCTGAACAATGCGCAAAACACGGGGTTGTGGAAATACTTTTTTCCCTTCTCGTTCCAATTGTTCCAACGCATCGATGTTGATGTGCTCAATTTCAACCGTTATCACATCTTTGTCTTTTCCAAATTGATAGACTGTTTCATAGTCTTGCAAAGATCCTACGGTGAAAGAATGTGCTAAAGAACGACAAGGAGCATTTGGGTCAGGATCCAAACAATGAATGTGAACATCATAATTGGCTGCTTCTTGAATGAGCATGCGGCCCAACTGTCCTCCGCCTACAACGCCTAATCGAAAATCTTCTCCGTACCAAATTTTTTCCATGGCGCAAAGATACTTTTTCTCTGCTTGACGAACAACTAAAACGGTTTGCTTCCTGCTAAAAACTTCTTGTTTTGTTGATCTAATTTTCATTTTTACGTAATATTTTTCAGGAAAGTAACACTTGATACCTATCAATCTGAGGAAAAAAATTAATTTTGCGGAAAAATAAACGATCGTAGGTTGATACAGATTTTCGATAAAACGTTTGAGCTTTTTATTCGCTCGGAAGAGATTGCCAATGAGGTGGCTCGCCTTGCTACGGACTTAAACCAAGAATACGAAGGGAAAGACGTCATTTTCATTTCCGTTTTGAACGGTTCATTCATGTTTTCAAGTGACTTGATGAAAAAAGTGTCCATTCCGTGTGAAATTTCTTTTGTGAAAGTGAGTTCATACAAAGGAACAACCCATTCATCCGGACGTGTTGACGAATTGATTGGTTTGAATACCAACGTTTCCAACAAACATGTTGTTATCTTAGAGGATATTGTTGATACAGGAATTACGATCGATAAAATTGTTACGTTACTGAAATCGAATCTACCCTTGTCCATCAAAATTTGTACGTTGTTGTACAAACCAGATGCTTTTCAAGGGAAGAATACCCCCAATTATGTAGGTTTTTCTATTCCAAATCGTTTTGTTGTCGGTTATGGATTGGATTACAATGAACATGGTAGAAACCTGGATGCTATTTATCAATTAAAAGGGGAAGACCAAAACCATTAACTATGTTAAATATTGTATTATTTGGCCCTCCGGGAGCAGGGAAAGGAACACAGTCAGAACGTTTGATCGAGCAATACGGTCTGATTCATTTGTCAACTGGGGATGTTTTTAGAGCAAACATCAAAGGCGAAACCGAATTAGGTTTGTTGGCAAAAAGTTACATGGACAAAGGTGCACTCGTACCAGACGAAGTAACCATCAACATGTTGCGTAGCGAGGTTCAAAAGCACACTGATCCAAAAGGATTTATTTTTGATGGATTTCCACGTACCAACCCGCAAGCGTCTGCTTTGGATGAATTTTTGGCTTCACTTGGAACAAGTATCAGTGTGATGCTGGCTTTGGACGTTGAGGAAGAAGAATTGCGTGAACGATTGAAAAAACGAGCAGAAAGCAGTGGTAGACCCGATGATGCGGATCCTGCTGTGATTCAAAATCGGATTAATGTTTACAAAAACGAAACGGCTCCAGTAAAAGAGTTTTACGAAGCGCAAGGAAAGTTTGTTTCAATCAACGGAATTGGTTCGATTGACGAAATTACTTCTCGCTTGTTTGCAGCAATCGATTCGTTGTAGGATACAAGTTAAAATACCAAAGCCACATTTCGTTTCGGAGTGTGGCTTTTTCATTTTCTAACCTACCAAGAGTTGTTTATTCCTCATTCTTTCTTTTCTATTTTCGATTGAATTAGATACAATTCATAGACTAATTTTTCTAAAATCACCACATTATCCTTACCTTTGTGCCTCAATATCGGAAAGTGAAGACAGTTTACATCGTACGAAGAGAACATTTCAATGCAGCACATAAATTGTGGCGAGAAGATTGGAGTGAAGAAAAGAACTTCGAAGTTTTTGGGAAATGCAGTAACAAAAATTGGCATGGACATAATTTTAATTTGTTTGTGACCGTAAAAGGCATGCCAAATCCAGATACAGGTTTTGTTATCGATTTAAAAGAGTTGAGTCGCATTATCAAACGGGATGTGATTGAACATTTAGACCACAAGAACCTCAATTTAGATGTTCCTTTTTTACAAGGAATGTTGCCTTCAACCGAAAATTTGATCATCAAAATTTGGGAGTTAATTGAAGAGCCAATCGCACAGGCTGGTGGTGAATTAGCTAAATTGCGCTTAGAAGAAACGGAAAACAATTTCGTAGAATATTTCGGTGGGAAAGAACCGTATTAATCCAAATTACCCAAGATGGCAAACGAAAAAGAATCACCCGAAGTGACAGCGCGTATCGCATCTGTTTACCAAGATATATTAAAAGATTTGGGTGAAAATCCAGAAAGAGAAGGCTTGCTCAAAACACCCGAACGCGTTGCGAAAGCACTTCAATTTTTAACGCATGGATATGATATCAATCCTGCTGAAATTTTGAAAAGCGCTTTGTTTCAGGAAGAATATTCAGAAATGGTTTTGGTGAAAGATATTGAAGTGTATTCGATGTGTGAACACCACATGCTTCCTTTTTTTGGAAAAGCACATATTGCTTACATTCCGAACGGAACGATTGTCGGTTTGAGCAAAATTCCACGTGTTGTCGATGCCTTTTCTCGTCGGTTGCAAGTACAAGAACGTTTGACGATTGAAATTCGTGATTGTATTCAAGAAACGCTCAATCCGAAAGGAGTTGCAGTAGTTTTGGAATGCGCTCACATGTGTATGCAAATGCGAGGAGTTCAAAAACAAAATTCAGTCACCACTTCGAGTGCGTTTACAGGTTTGTTTTTGTCCAATGATGCTACTCGCAAAGAGTTTATTCAATTGATTGGCTCACATTTACATTGATAATTCAGAATTATTAACAACTGTACGAATCTAGTAGCGATTTTTTCGAATGCTAATTTTGTACTTTTGTGTAAATACAAAATTTAGAAACTATGATGGAAGGAATTTCATTTGGACCAGCAATGATTATTGGAATCGTGTTTATGCTAATCGGATTATTGGTTAGCTGGCGCTTGAAAAGTAAATTTGCCGAATACAGTAAAATAAGATCGCAAGCAGGAATTACAGGTCGTGAAATTGCAGAAAAAATGCTGCACGATTACGGAATTTACGATGTTCGTGTAATTCATGTTCCTGGTCAATTGACTGATCATTACAATCCAGCGAACAAAACAGTCAATTTATCCGATGAGGTGTATCATGGAGCAAATGCAGCAGCAGCGGCAGTAGCAGCTCACGAATGTGGTCATGCGGTTCAACATGCGACGGCTTATGGTCCGTTGAAAATGCGCTCAGCACTTGTTCCAATTCAAAATGCATCGGGTATGATTTTGCAAGTAATTATGTTTGCAACCATTTTAGGAGGGTCTGTATTGCAAGCTTTTGGCGTTGAAACCATCTTATGGATCATTGTTTTGGCTTACAGTGCAATGGCGCTTTTCAGTGTGATTACCTTACCTGTTGAATTTGATGCTTCCAAACGAGCTTTGGCTTGGATTGAAAAAAGTGGAACAGCAACGCACGAAGAATTAGCTAGATCAAAAAGTGCCTTGAATTGGGCTGCAATGACCTATGTTGTCGCTGCATTAGGAGCGATTGCTACCATGCTTTATTTCGTTTCTGCCTTGATGGGAAGAAGTGATGACTAAAATTTTTTAGAATAAAAATACAAAGGGTGTCTTTCGTTAGATGCCCTTTTTTTGTTATTCCAAACAACACCACCAACTGTTATTCCATATAATTTGACGATTGCTGTTACGACCATGAATCATCGGTGTTGGACAAATTACTTTTTTTGGAACGTGCTTTTTTTCTTTCAAACATCGCTTCACGGACAACAAGCATCGGACTGATTGAAGGAGAATAATGCATCGTATCAAAAACATGAAGGACATCTAAGTTGCGCATGATTTTTATCAAATTGGAAAGCGCAATGTTTTCTCCTCGTTCGATCAAGCTGAGTGTAGAACGACTCATAGCAGCCTTTTCGGCTAAATCTTATTGAGATAAATTTTATCGATTTTTGAATGACATTTCATGCAGAAAATTATTTGTTTTTTTCTTGAATCGAACCTGAACCAGCAATTTGTTTGTTGATACTTGCGGTCGTTTTTCTGTAAAAAATATCGCCAGATCCTGTGAGATGGGCATCCAATTTTTTCAAAGCATTTACTTCCAGATCACCCGATCCAGCAACGGTTGCTTTCACTTGGTCAGATTCTAAGTCAAATGCTTCGATTTCACCCGAACCACTAACAACCGCATCTAATAAAGCCGTTTTTCCTTTAAGATCAATTTCGCCCGAACCAGTGACAACTGCGGTAGTTTGTTGATTGTTTATGTTCAAATCAATTTCTCCCGATCCAGTCACTTCAATTAAAAGCGGACTTGAGTCGATTGTCAAAGACGAAACAATATCACCCGAGCCAACCAAGTGAATTTCTGAAATGGATTCAACGGGAACAAGGACACGCAATTTTTTGTTTTTGCTACAAACCAACTGTGTATTACTTTCCGTCGTGATGCTAAGTTGGTTGTCCTTCACATGGACGTGTACAAATTTCACCAAGTTGGATTCCCCTTGAACGGTAATTTCTCCCTCTTTTCCAGCGATTAATTCGACTTCAATGTGACCAACTAATTCGATAGACTCGTAAGAATCTACTTGTCTTTTTTCATCTATAAGTTGTTTGTTGCCAATGATTTTCTTCTGATTCGGAAAAGGTTGCGTTTCCATTTCACGCAGAGAGCATGACGTAATCGAAGTAGAAATTGCTAGTAAAACAAGGGAATTAACTATTTTCATAATCTTTTGTTTTTGGGAGTATTGTGATCGTTTTTTGTAAAGCAACGGTATTTGGAATGGTGATTATTTCACCATCATGACTCAAAATATGCATAAAGAAAAAAGTGATGCTATCTAATTTACCTTCCACCAAATAGTCTTTTTCGGTGATTCGAATTTGGTCACCCAATTTGAGTGGATGGTTGAAGAAAATGATAAGTCCAGCGGTGATGTTGGATAAAAAAGACCATTGTGCAAAAAAAGCGATACCTAGTACAGTCAGAGTAGATGTAAAAAACAAAAACAATTCTTTTTGATTCACGCCCCAAATTCCAGCAATGGCAATCACCTCAAGCATAATTAGAATTAAGGTAAGTACCCGAACAATGATTTTTCTTCGTTCTTTCGTTACTTGAAAATTGCGCGTAATACGATCCACTGTACGAACTAAAATCATTCGTAAAATGATGTAAATAGCGATTGCTAAAATGGTTTCTAAAATGCGTAATTCAAAAACGTCCATAGTAAAACGAATGTACTTAATTTTCTCTTAACATGAGAAATGAAAAATATAATTTTATCAAATTTTGCATTTTAGCATTTTAATCTAAAAAGCTGATGATAAAAATGTTTCGTCTGAATGATATTCCATACACTTACTTTTTCATTTTGTTTTCCAATACTTGATAAGCTTTGTTGATTGCCGTAAATCGTTCGTTGGCTGAATTTTGTTCTTCTTTCCC
>CAYRMV010000058.1:0-19056 GCA_964425255.1 uncultured Flavobacteriales bacterium | reverse complement strand
TTGCGATTTTCGGTCATATTGATGACGTAGGCGTAAAACATTTTATGTTATATTATTCTCAAACAACATAATTTATTGAATCCCTTCGTTTTTGTAGGGATTTTTTTTGCACTGTTTTTTGGTTTGATTATTTTTTGTATCTTCAAGTATATGTTTATCTACTTTTTATGAGTTACCGTGTAATAAGATACAATCCAAAAATCCATCATCGAAAATCGATGAGAATAAAAGGGTATGATTATGCTCAAGAAGGATTGTATTTTTTGACTATCTGTACGCATGATCGAAAAATGATTTTCGGGGAAATACAAAATGGTGAAATGCAATTGAATGCAGCAGGATTAATCGCACAGAATTGTTGGAATGAAATCCCGAATCATTTTCCAAATGTACAATTACATGCGTTTGTGATTATGCCGAATCACGTTCATGGTATTATCGAAATTACCGAAAATTGTGGGATTTTTAAAAATCGAAATGTTGTCGACGGGTCTGTTTCAGGGTCGAAAAATGTTACACGGGCGAAAAATGTTACACGGTCGAAAAATGTTTCAGGGGCGAAACATATTTCGCCCCTGAAACATACGGAAAATAAATTTTCCCCTGATTTCAAATCACCGGTGAAAACAATCGGTTCCATTGTTCGGGGTTTTAAAATTGGCGTTACAAAATGGATGCGGGATCAAACAGGCATGAAAACAGTTTGGCAACGAGGTTATCACGATCGCATAATCAAACATCCAAATGCGTATTTTCGTATTTCTATTTACATCAAAAACAATCCAAAAGCGTGGAAACGCGATGTGTTAAACAATCAATGAAATCAAGATGAACCCATTTTATTTGAAAGATTATCAGTCCTGGTTGTGGACACTTGGTTTGGGAAGTGCAGTAGCTGCAATCTTAATTTGCTTTGAGATTAATCAAGTCAAAGGATTTAATAAACCCGATTTTTGGACTTTTCTGTTTTCCTTTTGCGTCGCTTTTGGAATTTCATTTGTTTGTTCCCTTCCATTTTTTGTCTATCATTTGATTCGAGGTAAACATCGAGGAGACAAGAAACGAATGCTTGAAATTTGGATGGTTTATGTGTTCAATCTATTTCTTTCTCTTTTTGTTCTCATGGAATTTTTCGGTTCTTTTTGGGAAACATTTCTTTATTCAGGAATTTACTTTCTACTTGGAGCTCTTGGTATTTACTTCATGCATCGACCAAATCCAAAACAAAAAAGTGCCTAAGCCTTAGCCTAGACACCTTCTTCTTTGAAACAGATTA
Source organism: uncultured Flavobacteriales bacterium (assembly GCA_964425255.1). Classification (GTDB taxonomy): domain Bacteria; phylum Bacteroidota; class Bacteroidia; order Flavobacteriales_D; family Crocinitomicaceae; genus CAYRMV01. The sequence continues at coordinate 17,780 of CAYRMV010000058.1, read as the reverse complement.
CGGATGGTAGCTTAACGCCAACCACCACCTAATGCGCGATACATACTTACATTAGCCTGCATTTGCAGCATCTTTGTTTCGATCAGTTCGAATTTGGCTTCCAAGGCATCGCGCTGCGTCATCAGTACTTCCATGTAATCCGCTCTAGCTGATGCGAATAAACCATTTGAAACCTCCACCGCACGGTTTAAAGCATTCACTTGGTTTTCTTTGAGTTCTCTTTTTTGATCCAAATTTTGGAGGCTGTTCAATTGATTGTACACTTCCGTGTAGGCTTGTAAAACCGTTTGCTCGTATTCATACAACGCTTGTATTTGTTTCGCATTCGCGGTTTTATAGTGTGCTTGGATCGCATTTCGGTTGATTAAGGGAGCGGCTAAATCACCAGCCAACGAAAATAACATCGATTGCGGACGAATCAAATAAACAGGATGAAAGGCATCCAAACCAACACCACCAGATAAACCCAAAGAAGGGTAGAAGTTGGCTTTAGCAACATAGACGTCTAATTTCGAAGCTTCGAGTTCCAATTCCGCTTGACGAATATCTGGACGGTTGTCGAGTAATTGCATCGGAACTCCTGTCTGAACCAAGGTATTTGCCGATTTTTCAACATCCATCGGAAGACGAGCAACCCGTTGAGGAAAACGTCCGACCAAAAAGTTGATTCGATTTTCTGTTTCGGTTATTTTCTGGAAAATTTCGAATTGCAGACTTTTGGTTTTGAAAACTTCCGCTTCGAATTTACTCACTGCTAATTCGGTGACACGCGTTGCTTCTTTTTCCATTTTCACTGTTTCCAAGGCATTGCTTTGAATCGCGATGTTTTGATTCAAAATTTCCAATTGTTTGTCCAAAGCTTGGAGTTCGTAGTAGGCATGTGAAATTTCGGTAACCAAACGCGTTGTTAAGAAATTTTTCCCTTCTACTGTTGCCAGGTATCGTTTCATCGCAGCATTTTTCGCACGGTGCAATTTTCCCCAAATATCCACTTCCCAATGAGCAAAAGCTCCCAACATTAGATCGGGAACAGGTTCGGGCATTTCGCGTCCGGGCTCCATTTCAGTGGTTGCTTCCATGGCTCCTTGTGCTGTGTATCGTCCCACTTTGTCGGCACCAGCTCCAGCTTTCAGATTCAAAAATGGCAAATATTCTCCTTTTCGCGTTTGAACTTCTGCTTGAGAAATGGCTAATTCTTGTAGGAAAATTGTCATCTCCTGGTTGTTCTTCAGGGCTGAATCGATGAGTTGTGTCAAACAGGTATCTTGGAAAAACACCTTCCAAGATATGTTTGCGATATTCATCGAATCACTGTTTTTCAAATACGTTTGAGGCAAAGTTTGTTTTCCCTCTTGAACGGGTGCTGAAATTTTACATGAACTCACTGCAACAAGCAAGGTCAAAACAGCTATAAAATGAATGGATTTATTCTTCATGATCTACAAAATCTTCTGTTAATGGACCCAATTCTTCGTCTTTGATCATTTTTCGACCATCGGCAATCGAAGCAAAAATGTAGTACAAGCCTGGAACGATGATCACTCCAAACAAAGTGCCAAACAACATTCCTCCGAGTGCAGAGCTACCAATGGTTTTGTTTCCAATTGCCCCAGCTCCGTGTGCCATCACCAACGGAATTAATCCTGCGATGAATGCGAAGGAAGTCATCAAAATTGGTCGGAATCGCACTTTTGCTCCTTCGATAGCTGCATCGATGATGGTTGCACCTTCTAAGCGTTTCTGAACAGCAAATTCAACGATCAACACGGCGTTTTTACCAAGTAGTCCGACGAGCATGACCAGTCCGACTTGTGCATAAATATCATTCGCCAATCCCATTCCTTTCACAAGTAGGAAAGAACCAAAAACTCCGGCGGGAAGAGAAAAAATGACAGCAAGTGGAATGATAAAACTCTCGTATTGTGCCGCTAACACAAAATAAACAAACACCAAGACGACTAGGAAAATGTAGATCGCTTCATTCCCTCTTCGAACTTCGTCATACGACAAGGCAGCCCAATCAATATCATAGCCGCGTGGAAGACTTTTAGCTACTTCTTTCACAGCATCGATTGCTTCACCTGAACTAAATCCGTCTGCTGCGCCACCTCGAATTGCTGCCGTGTTGTACATATTAAATCGGTTGATTTCGTTCGCTCCTTGTTTCTTTTTCAATTTCATGAAAGCCGATAACGGAACCATTTCACCTTTGTCGTTTTTCACCCATAAATCGAGGATGTTTTTAGGTAATTTGCGGAACTGTGGATCTGCCTGCACAAAGACCTTGAAGAAACGTTGGTATTTGATGAAGCCCAATTCGTAGGTACTTCCCACAAAAATGGAAAGTGTATTCATGGCATCTCCGATAGAAACGCCTTTTTGCATCGCCAGTTCGTTATCGATTTCAATTTCATATTGCGGGTAATTGGCAGAGAAAAACGTGAATAAACCCGTTAATTCTTTTCGCTGTTTCAATTTCTCCAAGAATTCATTGGTAACTCTTTCCAATTCCACATAGTCGCCCGAATTGGTTTTATCCAATAACTGCAAAGCGAAACCACCTGCTGCACCGAAGCCAGGAACTGCTGGGGGATCAAAAAATTCGATGGTTGCTCCCGGAATTTCTTTGGCTTTTTCTTCCAACTCATGGATGACATCGGTCACCGTATTCTCTCGCTCGTCCCATTTTTTCAAGTTGATCAAACAAGTACCCGCATTCGAACCGCGACCTTCTGTTAACACTTCATATCCCGCAATGGACGAAACCGATTGAACTCCTTCCACTTCCCGAATTTTTTTCTGCAAATGCTTCGAAATATCATTCGTACGTTCTAAAGTCGATCCTGGAGGCGTTTGAACGATTGCATACAACATTCCCTGATCTTCACTTGGGATGAATCCAGAAGGAAGATGGTTGGAAATGACGTAAATTCCCAATGCGAATGAAAGCCAAAGCGCTCCTGTAATCCAGCGTTTGTGGGCAATCAATTTCAACAACCATACGTAGCGGTTCGTGAGTCGTTCAAACCATTGGTTGAATCCGTCCAGCAAGCGGGTAAAGAAATTGCGTTTTTTCGGTTTTCCGTGTGTGTTTTTGAGAATCATTGCACAAAGAACAGGAGTCAAAGTCAAAGCAATTAAACCTGATAAGACAATCGAACTTGCCATCGTGATGGAAAATTGACGGTAGAAAACCCCGACCGGTCCAGTCATGAAGGCAACTGGAACAAAAACGGCTGTCATCAAAAGCGTAATGGCGATTACAGCACCCGAGATTTCACCCAAAACGAGCTTCACTGCTTGCAATGGGGAAACATCTCCTTCGTGCATTTTGGCATGGACCGCTTCCACGACTACAATGGCATCATCGACCACAATTCCAATCGCGAGCACCAAGGCAAAAAGGGTGATCATGTTGATGGTTAGTCCGAAAAGTTGCATGAACAAAAAGGCTCCGATCAACGAAATGGGAACTGCTAATGTCGGAATTAACGTGGATCGCCAGTCACCCAGAAAAACAAAAACGACCAATGCAACCAAGATAAAGGCATCGCGTAAGGTGTGCAATACATTTTCAGTAGATGCATTCAAAAAGTTGGAAACATCATAACTGATTTCATAATCCATTCCAGGAGGAAAAGACTGTTTGAGTTCTTCGAGTTGTTTTTTGACATTGTCAATCACTTCGCTGGCATTACTTCCATACGTTTGTTTCAGTACAATTGCTGCAGACGGAAACTCGTTCAAATTCGAATAAATATCGTAGTATTCGCTACCAAGTGAAACTTTGGCAATGTCTTTCAATCGCAAGATTTCACCCTCCGAGTTTGCGCGAACGATCACATTTTCATACTGTTCGGGTTTGTCATAGCGATCGGCGTAAGCCAAAACATATTCCAAAGCTTCGGCTTCGCTTCCGTCTCCACGACCGATTCGGCCTGGATTTCCGATGATACTTTGTTCTGAAAGGGCTTTCATCACATCGTCGGGCGAAACACTGTAAGCGCGCATTCGCTCCGGATTCAACCAAATTCGCATGGCATATTGACGAGAACCTAAGATTTTTACTTGTCCGATTCCATTGATTCGTTGCAATTCGGGAATCATGTTTACCCCAGCATAATTGAACAAAAATTTCATGTTTGCACTGGTATCCTTGCTGTATAAATTAACATACATCAACATACTTGGCATGATGGGCGTAATGATAACTCCTTCTCGCTGCACCAAATCGGGCAAGCGATTTCGAACTTGTTCTACGCGGTTTGAAATCTGAACAAGCGCTTGATTGGGGTCTGTCCCTGGCTCGAACACTATTTGAATGTTACATTCTCCCGCGCTCGTGGCATCGGATGTCATGTAGCGCATTCCCCAAGCACCATTGATAGCTTGTTCCAAGGGAATGATGACTGATTCAGTGAGTGTTTTCGCACTTGCTCCTGGATAAGAAGCAGAAACCATGACCATGGGTGGGGCAATATCGGGAAATTGCGAAGTGGGCAAGGTTTTGATGGATAAAACACCCAAAAAGATGATGACCACGGACACAACTATCGCCAGTACGGGTCGTTTTAAAAACTTTTTAAACATACATTTTGTTGTTTGGTGGATTACTCGACGTAGATTTTTAAATTCGAAATGACCTTATTTGGTTCGAGGAATTTAAATGTGATTTTATCTCCGTCTTTCACCTTGCGAATTCCTTCAATCAGTAATTTTTCGTTGGGTTTAATTCCACTTCCAACGACAAACAATTCAGGCATTTCAGAAAGGATTTTTACTTCGCGTTGGTGTACCTTATTGTTTTGATCGACAACGAACACGTACTTTTTCTCTAAAATCTCGAAGGTTGCTTTTTGCGGAATAATTAACGCATTTCGGAATGGTACATACATTTCGATGTTTCCAGTTTCTCCATGACGCAATAATTTTTTCGGATTTTGAAACGTTGCACGGAAAGCAATATTTCCTGTTTCGTTGTTAAAATCCGCTTCAATTGTTTCAATGATTCCTTCTTGGTCAAAGAGTTCGTTGTTAGCCATTTTGAGTTTAACATTGGATTGTTTTCCCATTTGTTTTTGGCGCATGTATTCCAAATATTCCGTTTCAGGAACATTGAAGTAAACCCACATTTTACTGTTGTCAGATAAATGTGTGAGTAAATCACCTTCGTCCACCAAACTTCCTTTTCGCACTTGAAAGCGATCCATGATTCCATCAAAAGGAGCACGGATTTCGGTGAAACTAAGATGCACTTTTGCGAGTTGTAATTCCGCTTTGGCTTTATCTAAATTGGCTTTTGCCATGGCTAATTCGTTTTTAGAAACGATGTTTTTATCCGCAAGCGTTTTTGTGTTTCGGTATTCAATTTCAGCATATTCAGCTTCTGCTTTCGCTTTTTGTGCTTCTGCTTCATAAATCAAAGGCATAATGCGAAACATTAACTGACCTTTTTTAACCAATTGACCTTCATCGACATAAATGTCTTGAAGATATCCTTTTTCCAAAGCACGAAGTTCGATGTGTTGGTAGGAATGAATTTGGGAAACGTATTCTTTGACAACGGTCGTGTCTTTTAATAAAGGGTTAGTAACTAGAAAAGTAATATTTTCCTTTTCTTCGGTTTGTTTTGTTGAACAGCTAGTTTGAAGCAACAGTGCGACAAATCCAGCAATAATCCACGTAAATTTCATGGTAATCTGTTTTTCAAATATGTAGAATCATTTTTTCTTTTCCTTGGATGTTAAGGAAGTGTTGTTTAACACGGATTGAAATGATTTTCTAGATTCGAAAAACGGAATAAAGAATATTCCTAGTTTGATTGGTAAATCGTTTAAAATAGTGGGATGGAATCCATCTTTTGGCTTTGTAAGTCGCTTGAAGACAGGAGCATTTGGAAGAATAATGGCTATAAGAAACAAGCTGTTGTTTGACTTTTACATCGATATTATTTTCACTATCTTCTTCTTCTGTTTTTTCTTCTAAAACACTTTCAACTTCTGTTTCATCACCCACCAATCGATAATGAAAGTCATTGGATTCGGGATTTACGAAATAATAAGTTTCAACTGTTTCATTTCCCGATTCGGAAAGAACGGTTTGCTTGCCTAGTTGAGAACTAATCGTATTGTGCGAATAACTCTGAAAAACAGTCAAAGTCAAAACTCCGAGTAGGAGCAAAAATCGCATCAAATTACTAGACATATTGGGTCAAATGTATGACAGTTTTTAATTTGCTATTCTTTTCCGACTCTTAAAAGATTGTTAATTTATAAAATACAATGATAATCAAGTGTTTATTTTACTTTTTTCTCTCTAATCGACCGAGTCAAACCCATTTTGAGTTCCAATTCTGGGCCATAAAAAGCTTCCTTGCTGTGGCGTGGATTGTACCATGTTTTGGCCATTGTGGTGAAGAAGGAACATTTCAATCCGTAATACAAAGTCCATTTATTTCCCACCCGAATGGTATGTGCAACTTCTGGCACGAAACCAACAAAACCAAAATGCTGAAAAGATTGATTGAGAAAACTGCTTGAAAATGTATTTTCATTGAGGTAGGTGTAGCGAACCAATGCACGAGAAACGCCAGTTTTTAGATGTATATTTGCTCGAAATCCATGAATAACGTTGAATTCATGAAACCATCCCAAACCAAATTGAACCCCAAATGCATTGTTTTTTATAAATCGATATGAATTCAAAAAATAGGTAGAATTATCAATCTGTTTTTGTAGATCGATGTGGCCAAATGGAACGTGAATTGGAAGCAAGTTTGCTTGATTTTCTTCAGAATTGACCAATCCACCAAATCCATGACCTCCACCGAAAATTCCAACGGATACTAGCCAATAGGGTTTGTACATTTTTTGGTAATGCACCGTTCCGTTCATGCGATAGGAATTTGTACTAAGTTCAAATCCAATGCGTTCTTGAGCTAAATTGCTTTTCGAGCTTAAAATCAACAATAGGAATAAAATGAAACTATTTGTTTTCAAAGAATTGGTCATTTAAGCATCTAAAATTTCATTTTTCAAATTGATTTCAAATTTCGCATCGTTTTGTTTTTCAAAATGTTGAATCAAAATAGCTTCTTTTTCTTGGTAATTGCGAATGATTCGAATAAGTGGATAAACCAAAGCCATGTGTATGAGAGTTATCGTAAGCAAAATGTAGCCATAAAAAATCGTCACATTGAGATTTGTTTCTCGGATCGATAGTTGCGCAATCACTCGGGTGAAGATGCTCACAATAATCCAACCTGTCCACCAAATAGTAATCAAGGTATTGTCTCTTCTTTCGTAGTTTTCTTTGTCTAATTTATCCAGCTTGAAATTGGCGTTTTCAAACATTTCTTTCATCAACTGAACAGGACGAAATAAATTCAAAAAAGGAACAAACCAACTTCCTGCACACCAAGCATTCGAATAGTTCATATCGGTTCCAAACATCTGTTCTTGGTTGTAGTAAGCTCTTCGAAACCAACGGATAAAATAGATTGCGGTTAAAATGGTCAATACAAGTCCCAAAAATGAAACAAGTAAACCTTTGACTAAGAGCAATGTATCTACACCAGCATATAAACCGTGATCAATGATGGATTGATAAGTGGAAATATCAATGTAAATGGAAAGTAGTGTGAAAACTTGCAAACACCCAAAAATCATTAACATGATTACTGCTTGATTGGCGCGTTTGGAATTAGTTCGGAAATTGTACATGTTTGTTCTTTTCACAAAGAAAGAAAATTTGGAACAAATACCTTCATGCATGCAAGTAAATTTCTAATTACAAATAAGATTTGATTGATTTTCAACAACAAAAAATGAGAATCAGAGACGAAAAAGTTTGTTTTTAGATGGTTTCAATCAAAATATTTCTATTTTTTGAATCAAAAATTAAAAACGAACTCAGGCATACGACCTTTTTCATCCTAAAAAAATAGCTACCTTTCGGCAAAATCAAAATGAAATGAAGAAGATTGCCTTGTTTCCTGGTTCATTCGATCCTTTCACGAAAGGACATGAAAGTGTGATTGCGAAAGCCATTCCTTTGTTTGATGAAATCGTTATTGGAATTGGAATCAATTCAAGTAAAACGTATTTTTTCCCCCTTGAAAAAAGATTGGAACATTTACAGTCTATTTATCAATCTGTTGAAAATGTACGGATTGAAACCTATCAAATGTTGACGGTTGATTATTGCAAGGAAATTCAAGCGAAATACATTTTACGTGGGTTGCGCGACACCAACGATTTTGAATACGAAAAAGCCATCGCTCAAATGAATTTGAGTTTATCTGGAATTGAAACCGTTTTTTTCATGACTGATCCTGCCGTTGCTCCAATTAGTGCAACCATCGTTCGTGAAATTGCAAAAAACAGTGGCACGATTGATGCTTTTGTAACGAATGCAGAAATTCTCGTTTCAAAATAAAACCCAATATATGTTATCCAACAAAGTCATTCTATTTTTCTTTGCCATCGCTTCGATCATTCAATTGCATGCTCAACGTACCGAAACAGCTCGTATTCATGGCTATGCGCCTGCGTATGTCGGTGAGAAAATTGAACTGATTGAAGTACAAGATTATTTTAGTTTACGCGAACAAGCAGTTGCGATTACGGAAGTTGGCGCTGATAGTACATTTACATTTCAATTTTATAATCCTTCGGAACGAAAACTTTTGATTCGAAGTAAGAAAAATACGGGGTTTATTTATGTTCAACCGAAAGGGAATTACGAAGTTTTGTTTCCTGAAAAAAACAAGTACGACACGTACAATCCGAACGGAAACTTTGTTGAAATTTCATTTATTGGTTTAGATGCTCAGGACATTAATTTCAAAATATTAAGTTTTGAGAAATGGATGAACATGTTTTTGGGAGAGTATTATTACAAAAAAGGAATCGATGGAAATAAATTCGTGCAGCATTTAGACACGTTTAAAATCAATGTGGAAAAAGCGTATGAAGCAGATACCCAGTATTTTTTTAAAACTTATGTGCGTTTTTCTCTCGCTTCTTTGGAAGATATTCAGTTCAAAGGAAATCGCAATCGCTTCGAGAAATACGACTTTTTTATCAAACCATTTCCGGTAGCTTATTCGAATGAGGTGTACATGAATTATATCAAGTCGTTTTATGAAAATTTGATTCCGCGACTGGAAATGGAGGTAAACAATCGGGTGTATTTGGGCTTGTTGAAAAATAGTCCGACATTGATTATTAATGCTTTATCGAATGAGTATACCTTGTCGGGAAAAAATGTCAAATTGCGGGAGTTGATTATGATCAAAACCTTGACGGATAATTATTACAAAGGAGATTTACCTCAAACCAATATTTTAAACGTCTTGGATAGCATTTCCAAACATGGTTTGTTTGCAGAAAACAAAGTGATTGCTCAAAATTTGATTTACCGCTTAACCGAATTGGTTCCTGGTTCTAAATCGCCACAATTTGCCTTTCAAAATCAGAAAAAGGAAGAACGAAATTTAACCAATTATCAAGGGAAACACCTCTACATTCAGTTTATGGATCCAACGATTAAGGAAAATATCAAGGAATTGGAGTTGTTGAAGGAAATCTATAAAAAATACCAAGGAGAAGTGAATATCATCACGTTTTATCCAGAGAAATCATACACTAAAAAGCAATTGGAATCAATTCAAACCATTCCGTGGGATCATGCTAAATTAGCAACCGATTCGCCTATTTGGAAGAGTTTTCAGGTAGCAACGTTCTCTCATTTTGTTTTGCTTGATACGTATGGTTACATCGTTAGTGCGCCAGCTCTGCGACCAATTCCGAATGGACAATACGAAACGATCGACAAGACTTTTTTCCTCATTCGAAAGGCTTTGAACAACCAAGGACGTTGATCTTTGTGAATTCTGTGCTAAATGTGTTTTTTTGTTTATTTTTCGTACCTTCACGGCTTTGTTTGTGATAGAAAACAAACCAAATGAATAATCCTTTTTCCAATGAAATTGGATGGAAAAACAACAAATAGATGAAAAACGGAAAATCAATTTTTACTCCTTTTTGGTATTTAATTACCTTTTTGAACATTGCACTTTTCTTCTTTTTAGAAGCCAAACTTCCTCAATTTGGATCTTTGCCCTTTCAAGTGGTTCGCTACTTATTGATGGCGTTTTTATTTTTGATTTCGTTTAAACGTAAAAAACTTTCTTTGTGGATTTTTTCTTCGATGATTCTAGGTGTCGAAGTTGGGATGGATTTCCCAGCTTTTTCATTGGAAACAGAGCGTTTTGGGAAAATATTCTTACGACTGATCAAAACCTTAGTGGCTCCTTTGATTTTCGGAACGTTGGTTGTCGGAATTGCTGGACATAGCAACCTCAAACAAGTGGGAAGAATTGGTTTAAAAAGTATTTTGTATTTCGAAATTGTCACAACCTTGGCGCTTTTTATTGGTTTACTTGCGATTAATATTTCACAAGCCGGAGTAGGAGTGAAGGTGGAAGCACGCGAACAAGACAAGGAAAAATCAACTGAATTGATGGCTCAGAAAAACAAAGAAGTCGATCATTTTGTGGAAATTTTCCCTGAAAACATCACAAAGTCGATAACGGAAAATCAAGTTTTGCAAGTGGTAGTTTTCTCCATCATTTTTGCTGTAGGTTTGGGAATGGTGAAAAATGCCCAACACAAGCAAACGATGCTCAATTTTGCTGAAAGTCTCTCCGAAGTGATGTTCAAGTTCACCGATATTGTGATGTATGTCGCCCCGCTGGCGGTTTTTGGTGCTCTGGCAAGTACAGTCGCCAAGTCTGGTGTAGACATTTTATTCAATTTAATGAAACTTGTTGGAACGCTATACATTGCATTGTTGGCCTTCGTTTTATTGGTTTTAATCCCGATTGCCTTGTCGTTTAAAATTCCATTGAAACGCTTTTTCATGGCAATTACGGAACCGGTTTCTTTGGCCTTTGCCACAGCAAGTAGTGAAGCTGCTCTTCCGAAAGCATTGGAAAACATGGAACGTTTTGGTGTACCGAAAAAAATTGTAGCCTTTGTAATTCCAACAGGATATAGTTTTAACTTAGATGGAACAACGCTTTATTTATCGCTTGCTTCTGTGTTTGTGGCACAAATGAGTGGCGCTGATTTATCGATCGGACAGCAAATTAGCATCTGTTTGGTTTTGATGTTAACTAGTAAAGGTGTGGCTGGTGTACGCGGTGCTTCTTTTGTAATTTTGGCTACAACAGTTGCGTCCATGGGCTTAGATCCAGAAAAAGCAAGTGTGATTTTGGCAGTTGATGCTTTGATGGACATGGCGCGAACATCCGTGAATGTGATGGGGAATTGTCTGGCTTCCGCTGTCGTTGCACGGAGCGAAGGGGAACTCGATTTAAGCAACGATTATGTGCTGGCAGAGAATGAAATTGAGTAATTTTGTTGAGATAATTTCAAGCAATTTTTCCTTGAGATGATAAAAGAAATCATTTATTCTGTTTGGACACGACGATTGATTTTGTTGTTTCATTTCTTTGCCTTTGTCGGATTGATTCTGAATTTTGGATATAAACTCCCAAACTTCTTGGAATCGGTGGTGATGTTTGTATTCTTGTTTGTCTTGTTTACGGGGGTTTTATACACCGTTTTAAAATACCTGTATCGAGATAAAGAGTTTGTATTCAGAGCTTTTATCTTTGATGTGGCGAGTGTTGCTTTTGTGGTGGTATGTTTTGTTCAACAAATTCGTTTAGAAGGATTGATTGAAATTACAGCTTGGCTTCGTTGGGCGGTTATACTCAAATTAGTTCGTGAATTTACCAGTTCACGATTGAACTATAAACGGTCCTTTTTGAATCCTGCTCAGTTATTTTTGATTAGTTTTCTTGTCTTGATATTAGGCGGAGCATTTTTGTTGATGTTGCCCAATGCAACTACACATGGTATCCGTTTTATCGATGCGTTTTTTACATCCACGAGTGCCGTTTGTGTCACAGGGTTGGTTGTTTTAGATACAAGTAAAGATTTCACTCAATTGGGCCAAACGATGATCATGCTGTTGATTCAAGCTGGTGGATTGGGGATTTTGACTTTCGCAAGTTATTTTAGTTATTTCTTCAAAGGCGGATCGTCATACGAAAACCAAATTGCATTGGGAGATATGACCAATACGGAAAAATTAGGCGAAGTGTTTACAACAGTCAAACAAATTCTCGCGATTACGTTTTTTATCGAACTTATTGGAGCCATTTTCATCTTTTTCAGCATTGATAGTTCCTTGATTTCTTCGTTTTATGATCGAGCTTATTTTTCCATTTTTCATTCGATTTCCGCTTTTTGTAATGCTGGATTTTCGACCTTGCCCATGGGAATGATGGAAAAACCATTTTTGTTTAACTATGCTTTTCAACTTATTGTAATATTGATTTTTGTCTTTGGTGGTCTTGGTTTTCCAATCGTTATCAATTCATTGCGCTATTTCAAACACATGATTTTAAGGTATTTACTTTGGTTCTTAAACCGTGAAAATAACTATCGCCCATGGATTTTGACCTTGAGTAACAAAATCAACTTGGTTACCACGTTTTCGTTGTTACTGATTGGTTTTGTTTTGGTGTATTTCAAAGAATACAACAATGTTTTGGTTGGCCATTCGGAATTTGGTAAAATGGTAACTGCTTTGTTTACAGCTACAACACCACGAACAGCTGGATTTAACTCGATTGATTTTAGTCAGTTGCATTTTTCGACCATCATTTTAATCATTCTTTTGATGTGGATTGGAGCTTCTCCTGCTTCGACTGGGGGTGGTATCAAAACGAGTACTTTTGCTATATCGACTTTGAATTACCTCAGTTTGGCTCGTGGAAAAAAGAAAATCGAAGTCTTTCGAAGAGAAATTGCGGACATCACTGTTCGACGTGCTTTTGCGGTAATGACTTTGTCTTTGATGGTGATTGGAGCAGGGATTTTTCTCATTGCCCATTACGATCGAAACATTCAATTGTTGGACATTGCTTTTGAAAGTTTTTCAGCATACAGTACCGTTGGATTAACCTTGGGGATAACGCCCAAGTTGAGTGATGAAAGTAAATATGTGTTGATTGCATTGATGTTTGTTGGTAGAGTGAGTACACTGACGATTTTGATTGCTTTTTTCAAAAAAGTGAAAGAAGTGACCTACAGTTATCCATCGGATGAAATATTGATCAATTAAGCAGAGATAGTAAGATTTTAAATAAGAAAAAATGAAGTTTATCATCGTTGGATTAGGCAATTTTGGAGGCTCATTGGCTGAAAAATTAACACAACAAGGGAACGAAGTAATCGGTGTGGACAACCGTACCGAAAAAGTGGTTGCACTCAAAGATAAATTGTCGCACACGATTTGTATGGACGCAACGGACCACAATACCTTGGCACATTTACCACTTAAAAATACCGATGTGGTGATGGTATGTATTGGAGAAAACGAAGGAGCCAACATCATGGTGACTGCCAATTTCAAAAATTTGGGTGTAAAGCGAATCATCAGTCGAGCGATCAATCCGATACATGAAAATGTACTTCAAGCCTTGGGTGTGGTAGAAATTGTGCACCCGGAAGAAGAATCAGCGGAAAGATGGGCAAAAAAACTCTGTTTGAAAGGCGTTGTCGATTCGTTTGAATTAAACAAAAATTTCAGCGTCGTTGAGATTATTGTACCTGAAAAATTGGTAGGGAAAAAAATCAGTGACTTAGGTTTAAGAGAAAAATACGCCATTCTAATTCTGACGATTATCAAAAACACAGAAGTTTCTTCCTTTTTAGGGAAAAGTAAAATCATCCCTAAAATTCAAGGCATTCCAAGTGAAGATACAATTCTACAAGATGAAGACATTTTGGTTTTGTATGGTGCGAATGAAGACTTACAGAAGTTTGCAAAATTGAATTAAATAAAAAAAGTTGTCCGATGAAAGACAACTTTTTTGTTTTTGTAATAACTTGCTTGTTTTAGTCTGGAACATTGTTCGGATTCAACAAATCATAGAATTGATCAATTTTAGGCATTAAAATTATGCGTGTTCTGCGGTTCATCGCTTTGTTTTCTGGCGTATCGTTTGGAACCAGCGCATTGAATTCTCCTCGACCCGCAGCAATCAAACGATTTGGATTGATTTTAAATTCGGATTGCAACATGCGAACCACCGCAGTAGATCGACGAACACTCAAATCCCAATTGTCTTTCGTACATGAATTTTTGATTGGATCGGAATCCGTATAACCTTCAATCATTACTTCCAAATCTGGACGTGATTCAATGATTTGTGCGATTTTAGCTAGGACTTCATTCGCGCGTGGAGTCAAATCTGAACTACCACTTTTGAATAATACTTTGTCAGAAAGATTAATCATCACGACCGTTTTATCTACATTGATGTTGACATCTTTGTCGTCCAAACCTTCTTTCAAAACGCCTTTCAAGTTGACAGCTAGCGCTAAATTCAACGAATCTGCTTTCGATTTTGCTTGTTGTAGAAGGTGAATGTATTTGTCTTTTCGTTCCAACTGTGCCAACGTTTCTTTCATGTTGTCATTCGCTGCTTGGGTCAAAACGGTCAAATCACCCACTCGGGACAATTGCTGATCACGGATTTTTTTGCAATCCTCTAATTGCCCTTTCAATTCTTCGATGTATTCTTGTCTTCCAATCAAAGAACTACGCAAATTGGTATTTTCATTTTCCAAACGGCCAACAGCAGTTTCAGAAGAATACAGTTTCCCTTCCAGTTCTTTTTTGTTTTTTTCAGCTCGATCATAATCAGACTGAAGAGCGGTGTATTTTTTCTTGCTCACGACACAAGACGCACTCAACAGAACAATTCCTGCAAATAACGTGGTTGATTGTACTATTTTCATCATTTTAGGTGTATTTTGAGATAAATATAACACAGAATGACATTCAAATCCAATTTTTAGATTTTTTTGGAATTTGATTTGAAGAAAAATGGAGAATTAATTAAACAAAACGTACCAGACTAAACCACTGAGTAGGAAGGAGAGGAGCCAACCAAAAATAGAAGGTTTTGCATTTTTTTACCGAGTAAATTTATTCTGTTTGATTATTTTTTCGCTTTCATTTTTGTGTAAATAAAGAACGTAATCAAAAGAAGAAAGACAATGACTAAACTAGCAAAAATTGGAAGTTTTAGATCAATCAAATAATTTGTGTTTGAACTACCGAATTCATTGTAGACATCGGGTTTATATATGAGAAGTTTTTGCTCTAGAACCATAATTTTTCTAACATTTAGTGTTTGTTGAAATTAAGTATTATTCTGTAATTTCTTTCATTCTTGTTTCCAATCGATAATTTCCATCTACGAATCTTGACATTTTAAGAAAGATCTCAAGAAATAAGTTTTTGTTTTTATTTAATAATAAAATTTTACACTTTGCTTAGTTTATTACCGCTTTATAAATCTGCATACATACTTTTTTTTCCATTCTAAGGTTAGTAAATTTTTATTTTCCGATTAGCTGTCTCATACTTATCTTATTTTAACAAACTTTCTATTTTACTTTTTTCAATTGCATGTAAAATTTCGTTTCTCCATTCTCTTTAAAATGCAAGTATTTATGTCTTTCTTCGATTAAAAAAATTGATTTGTAATTATTTCTAGTGGTGTTTGTCATGTAAATGGAGTCATTTGATCTGAAGTATGTTCCAAAATCAGTGTCATTTAAATTTCCTCTACCTCCACTTCGCATAGCGGCTGTTAGAAAAGTGCTGTCATCGAATTCCCAATACAATTTACTTGTTTTTTTGAATGAATGCAGAGCCAAATTTTCCAATTCTATAGAGTCCAAATTTGGGTTTAAAGTTCGATTGTATTCTAGCGTGTAATAAAAATGATCCTGTTTATATATTGTATCACTGTCAAGAATTATGAAATCGATAATCCATCTTCCTTTTACCCAATTTTTTTCAGGAATAAAGAAAATGGTTATTGTTAACAAGATTATTATTGATTTCACTTGATGGGAGTTAATTTGTTTTGGTTTATTATCATGTTATTTTTCAATATGGATTATTTTTCTCGTTTTCGTATTTCGTCAATAAATTTCGTTTCTTTTTCGTTCAGTTTAATTTGTGCTAGTGTTAAATTGGGGTCGGGGATATACCATTCAAATTGAGCAAAATAGTCTTGTAAATCTTTGTTTTTAAATGCGTATCCATGTTGTGCATAAATCATGTTTCTCACTATTTTCAACTCCTCTTTTGTTAATTCCTTTTCTTCGAAATAGTTCATATCCAAGGTATGGTGTTTCAATGCAAGAAAAAGGTTGTTAGCTATCTGTTTTGATGATGCCGTGAAAAAAGTATGTTCATGGATGATTCCAAATTCGATATTTTTTTTCGGTTCAAAGTTTGCAATATCTATTTGAAGGCGACCTGACATTATTCTAACCATTTTTTGGGTGTCGTTGTCATAGTTTTGAAACGTTTCATTGGTTATTTTACCACTTCCAATAATTGACCAATTTGCATTTTTACCGAATACGTCACTCACGTAGAAGTATTTGTTGTAGCCTAAGTCGAAACTGACTGTCAAGTTTTTAATCTTGCCGCCTGCCCACTTTGAACCAGTTGTCAAAATGTAATTGTAGAATTGGTTATATTCCACATTTGAACTTGCAGGAAAAGAGTAGCTATGATTTATTTTGTTTATTCCGGGTTTAAAAGTTAACTCGAAAAGATATACAAAAACGCCTTGCTCAGATTGAGAAAATTCAATGTCTTTGGGTTCTTTTAATTCGCAATCCTCGCAAGTTGCGACTTTTAGTTGATAGGGAAGTATTTTCCCATTTGCTAAAATGGTAAAGTCGCTTATTTGATTGGTATTGGAAACATTGTCAGATACATCACCTGCTGCAGTTGGAGCTTGAAAACCAATTATTAATTTTCTCTCCACGTTTTCAGGATTGTTAAACTCAAAAAGAATGTCTACACGGCAAACTTTGTCTTGAACACTGAATGACAAAATCTCTTTGTCAAGGGAAACCTTACTTTCTTTTGTCGGATAAATGATTCCTCCATGTGTCAAGTAAACGCCATCATTTCCAAAAGTGGAAAGTGTCATGAAAAGGGTGAAAAGTATTGTGAATGTTGATTTCATTTGATGGGAAAAGATGGCTGTAAATGAATTGTTTATTTTCTGTTGTAAGCTTTTTTGATTTATTTTAAGATTGAATCAGTATTTTTTAATGACTGTTCTACTAATAAGATCAACTTCACTACCTAACAATGTTATCAATAATTTTTATAATCAAGGTAAATATCGAAAATGTGTTTGATGCCAGAAGCTTTAATTCATACAAGAAAATCGATATCACTTTTTTCAGTAAAGTTAGGAATTAATGTTGAACCCAAAAGCTCATTTTATCTTCAATGTGTTGATCAAAAAGCAAAAAAAGACTTTCAAAAAGCCGTCTTTGTGTAATTAAAACTGTTAAAAGTCAATCGTTCTGCTGTGAGTAGATCACAAATGTTCAATTGAAAAACTATAACTCTGGAAATCTGAGCCAATCATTTGGAATAATATTTTTTCTAATTAAAGCTTCAACAAATTTCGTCCCTTGTGAGTTTAAATAACGAGAATCATATCCATGATCTGGATATTTTGTATTAAATTCAAATCTATTAACATTAGAAAAATAAACTTGTCCATACTCTAATATAGCTCTTTTTATCATTAAACAACCTATTCCAAGTCTTTGATATTCATAAGGAATAGAACAATTACTCAACCAGTA
>CAYRMV010000057.1:0-19211 GCA_964425255.1 uncultured Flavobacteriales bacterium | reverse complement strand
ATTTGAGAAGACGGATACGTTTGTTGAGAAATGCCTTTGTCCAAAGAGAAAAATCCAGCTGACAAATCGCGAATCAAGTGCTTGGAAGCTTGTTCTTTTTGCAAACTGTAAACGGCACCAAATCCCTGGGCAACACCATCGTTGTGATGCACTTGAACAAAGCCAAAGCCCATTTGCAACAAAGCATCTTGCTTTTCTTTTTCGGGCTGATACAAGAGACTTGCTTGCACTTCCGGATGGATCGCTTCGTTCCAATAATATGCTCCATTTTTGGCACTTTCCAATTGTGGAACTGGTGAACGTTGTGGTGGTGAAACTGGAATTCCCAATTGACTATTCAATTCGATGAATGCGGGAACGATCACTTTTCCATCACATGGGATTATCCAAGCATCTTTGGGGGCAGTAATTTTGGTCCCAACTTGAACAATGCGATCATTTTCAATCAGTAAATCCCCTTTTTCAATGGTTTGAGTGGGCGAAACCAAGATCGTTGCATGTTGAAATAGAACCGCTTTTGGCTTGGATGGCGCTACCCCATTTGTTGGTACAGGAGCTTGACCAACCAAAAAGAAGGTGCAGAAAACTGCAAGGAGGGAGAGTAATTTGTGCATTTTCGACGTTTTCAGGAAGCCGAATTTACACTAAATTGAGGAGATTTTCATCGATTCGTGATAGAAATCTACGTTTGTCTCTCGTTTGTCTAGTTTTCAGTAGCGAAATCAATACATTTTTTGCGGGACCAAATACGACTTGACATAATCGGCAACTCCTTCTTCCAGCGTATGAAACGGAATGTTGTAGCCTGCTTGAATCAACTTGGACATGTTTGCCTCGGTGAAATACTGGTATTTATCGCGGATATCAATCGGTGTATCGATAAACGAAATTTCGGGTTCTTTACCCAATGCATAAAAAGTGTTTTTGGCCAAATCGAGGAAGGTACGCGCTTTTCCGGAACCCAAATTGTAGATGCCAGAATTGGGTTGTTTGTTCATTAAAAACAGACACACTTCCACCACATCTTTCACGTACACAAAATCACGTAATTGACCGCCATCGGTGTAATCGGGGTTGTGAGATCGGAACAATTTCATGCTCCCGTTCGCTTGAATTTGATGAAACGCATGAAAAATGACCGAGGCCATGCGCCCTTTGTGGTATTCGTTCGGACCATAAACATTGAAAAATTTCAATCCTGCCCAAAAAGGAGGTTGCTTTTCTTGTTGCAAGGCCCACACATCGAAATCATTTTTCGAATCTCCGTATGGATTCAAGGGTTTTAAATTCGGAATCACTTCGTGTGAATCTTCGTACCCAAACTCACCCAAACCATAGGTTGCAGCCGAACTTGCGTACACCAACGGAATTGAATTTGTTGTGCAAAAATTCCAAATCATTTTCGTGAAATTGACATTCAAACGATCGAAAATGGCTTTATCAAACTCGGTGGTATCGGTGCGAGCACCAATGTGATAAACAAAAGTAACTTGATCGCCATTCGCTGCAAGCCAAGCTTCGAAATGGTCGCGGTGAACCAATTCTTGGTAGTTCTTGCCTTCCCAATTGGCTTTTTTTGCTTCGGGAGAAAAATCATCTACCAATATCAAATCATTCCGATTTTCGGCGTTCAGTCGCCCAACCAAACAACTTCCAATAAAACCAGCTGCACCTGTTACAACAATCATCTTTTGTTTTTTCTGCAAAGGTAGGGATTTAGTTGGATAGTCTGTTAGTAGGTTAGTGGATTAGTGGGTTAGTGGGTTAGTTGGTTAGTAGGTCGATGACGAAAGCATAGCTTTGTCATGTTGCATAAACAAGTGTCTGTTTTAGTTGGTTGAGCGTTATTCAACAGCAATGAATAGTGCTTACGTACGAAAAATCAATGACGAAGCTGGTGATTTCGGCAGTTTCCCCAAAATGTTGTTATTGGAAAATTAATAGGTTAAATACTTGAAAATGAATTAAAATAAAAATTAGAATCTGTGAACTGAAGGTGGGCGTTAGTCCACCTTTGTTATTTTTATAGGCTAAAATCGTCTCTTATGCTAAAAAACCCAACCATGTGTTCCTAAAATGTTGAGGATCATATCAAATTTTCTGCTAAATTTATCAAACACAACATGGCAACATACGATAAAATACTAGATAATGAAAATAGCCGAGTTTATTTTCAACCTGTCCCGATTGTAGATGACGAAACATCGGGGCTTGAGGAAAGACATATCTATGGTAGTTCCCGCGTTGGGGTACGTAGTAGTGACCTTGATTTGTTGCCATTACCGACCCAAAATTACAGTATGAAATCGGTGCACTACTCCATCGGATCCAGAACCTACGAACTTTCGAATCACCTGGGGAATGTACTAAGTGTGATTAGTGATAAGGTGATACCGTATTTTGAAGGTGGTGGTATTGCTGAAATGCGTGCGGATATTCGGGTAGCACAGGATTATAGTCCATTTGGAGTAACGCTCGATGGTAGGAATTTTGTGGTAGATGAGAAGTATCGTTATGGATTTCAAGGACAGGAGAAGGATGACGAGGTGAAGGGTGATGGAAACAGCGTGAATTACAAGTACCGTATGCACGACCCTCGTATTGGTAGGTTCTTTGCTGTTGACCCACTTGCTCCAAAATATCCACATAATAGTCCTTATGCTTTTAGTGAGAACAAAGTAATTGCTTGGGGAGAACTTGAAGGATTGGAATCTTTTTATGCTGCCGATGGTACTTTTTTAGGTCAAGTTGGAGGTAATACTCAAGTAATGGTAGTTAAAGATGAAATTATAGAAATGAAAGGAGGTATCGAAATGGTTCAAAAGAATCTAGGACAAATTCATACTGCAACTACAAATTCAAAAGTTCAGAGTCAACATCGTGAAGCTGGTGAACAACATAAAGCATGGTATATTGAAAACAGTCATGATTTAGGAATGACAAATTCAGAATTGAATGTCCGCGTTTATATGAGTACAATAAAACAAACTGAAAATCGTGGCAATGCGCCATTAGATTATAATGATAAACATATGGTGGACGGAAAAATTGAAGAATTTTCAAGTTATGCCGACCATCCATATAGGGGTGCAAAGGGAGGTACTGCTGCAGGCGCATATCAAATTTTGCTTGGAACATACAACTTATACAAAAAAGCATATCCAAATGATATTACAGATTTTAGTCCAGAAAGTCAGGATAAAATCGTATTAGGAATTTTAAAAGAAACCAAGGCATTGGCTGATATAAAAAAGGGAGATTATGATTCTGCAAATACTAAATTAACTGGAACACCAGAACAATTTTCGTCTCTTCCAGGTGGCACTCAAAACCATGTCACTGATAGTAAATTTGATGCATTAATTTTAGGTAATTTACAAAATGAATTGAAAGGAAAATCTAATATAGCTACTCCACAAGGGCAGTTATTAAATGCAGTACCTAATAATTAAAAATGAAATATGAAATTTGAATTTTTAATATTACTCATGTCAGTCATATATAGTTGTAATAATGACGAATTCAATGAACGAATGACTTCATCAGAATTAAATGAAAAACGAACTGAACAGAGTGTTGAACTTTTTAATACTGACTCTTCTTTTTGTGTTGATGTTTTATTTTCAATAGATACAAACATAGCCTTTGATAGCCATCTAGTATTGAAAAATGATATGATTTACAATCAAAGGATTAATATTATTAGGAATGGAAGAAGTAAAAAAATTTCGATCCCATATTTTAACAATCCTGTTGATACTGTAAAAAAAATAGGTGATAAGGAATGTAAATTTTATTCCAACGTGATACAAAATGTATATATAGATGAATATAAGACAGGAGAAAGCATTTTATCAATAAAATATGCAGGATTTAATAATGGTAGTGATGAAGTGTATTTCTTCTTCAATTCAGAAGGAATCTACTTAGGTGAAATAAACTGTAAGAAAAATGGATGTGACACCATAGGATTAGAGATATTAAACAAATTAGAGAAGCCTGTAAAAGCATTATCAAAATCCATTTTTGAATAGATCGTAGTGATAATGTTGGTAGTGTTTTTAAGGGTATTTGTTATTATAAAATGAAATCGTAGATAATCAATATGGGCTTATATCACTGCTTATTTAACTACAATTTCCAAATTGATTTAAACCTCTGTCCCTATGACGATTTATTTTAATCATCCATCAAATTCAAACCATGAATTTCATTCACTTTATGAATAGCTTCAATGTATTTTCTTTGAGCCATGAGGATGAGAAAAATACTTTCAAGTTCGCTCTCTGAGAGTGATATTGACCTTGTGTGTGTACCACCTTGTGTCATCACGCGGTTTTTTGCATCTCATTTCGATGAGAAAAGATAGTTTAGACCAGTAGTTTCAGGGGTTTGGAATCACTGGTTTTTTTCATAAAATAAAACTCAACCGAACCAAACCCTAAAGAGTAATTGCCTTAATTCATAATTGCTTTTTTCTCGTTTTTGGACAGGATTTGTGAATAGAAACTCAGCCTCCGTAATCATTTTTTCAAAATCTATAGATTCTTTATTATGATTGGTGATCTTCATCTCGATATCTTCTTTCATTGTTTCAAGTGTAGACCAATCGTTTTCTAGTTGTTGAATTAATTTTTCATTTGAAATAGAAAGAATCTTATCTTCTATTTTTTTCATTTTGGCTTGAATAGAAAGAATTTGTCCTTGTAGCTGGGGCAGATTTAACGAATTTGGAGTTCACTTTAATTTTCGCTCCTTTACAATATGGGTTTTGTATAAATCAAATACTGGTTTAGACAGTTTCATTTTTGAAATTAACTCTTTGAATTCAGACTCCAAATATTCTTTACGAATACTGGTTCTTTTGCAATATTTATTACCACAATTGTAGTAATAATATAGTCAACCTTTCTTTCCTCTACTCGCATAACAACCTAGTTTTCTTTTGCAATCGGTACAAGTAATAAGTCATTTAAGCGGATGCTCTTTTAGTTTCTCATCAAAATTAGGTGATGTCGATCTTACTGTTTTGTTTTTTTCCTTTTCCATGATTTTTTCTACCACTTCAAGTGAGATAAGCGATTCCTGTTTTCATTTGATGGGAGTAAATATTTCCCGTTCAGGATAATAGATAAATCAAGCATAAAAGTATAACCTATAATCTTTGAACATTTTTTCGATGAAAGATATATACAGTTTTCATGTTGATTGATTTGTTTTCAACCCTTTATCAATCCAAAATTTATGAAGTTGTGATTTAGTAAATAGAGGATTGTAAGCATACAGTTCCAATCCTTCTTTAATGATTGGTCATTTTAACCGATCAATCGTGTCAATATATCAGCTATTGGGAAGTTTTTCTCTTTGATATCAAGCGGGTGGATTAGGAAACGGTCGACCTCCATTTTTTAAGCTACTCAGCCTTCCATTCATTGTTCTTCTTAATATTTTTCTGCGTTCAAGTCCTGCAATAGCATATTGTATCGTATGTAAAAACTTACCTTCATCTGTTTCCATGTCTCTTTTGTTGTTTGCAGTAATTATTTTGACTCAATGACTCTCAATACTTTGTTCCAACATAAATGCTTCTGCAATATCATCAGGTCTTGCAATACGATCAGCATCCGTCACTACAAAATAGTGAATTTTAGTATATTTCTTGTTTTCTTTTTCCAAAAATCTAATGGCATCATTGATTGCTTTACGATCCATTAATTTACCACTCACACCTTCTTCCCTGAACACTTTTACTATTTCGATTTCCAATCACACTTGCTTTTTACACCATTCCCTACAAGCATATTCCTGTGACTCTAGTCAGTGTCACTGATTGACTTGTCCATCACTCGAAACCCTTACATAGATAATCGCTTTGAGTTTGTTGGTTCAGAATCTTTCTTCATCGGTCTTGGGTTTTATGAAGTAACCTGCTTTATTGTTTTTTCTTTTTGTGGTTTTGTTCATTGAAATCGTAATAATATAAATGGGTTTGGTAAAATGATAGGCATTTTCTCTCTAAAAATCAAGCTAAAAAAAGAGCGATTTATCCGCTCTCTTTTTCAAAGTCGTCGATGATCATTCTTGCAATGAGTTTAAATGAGAAAATCATCATTTCAATGTTTTCGTCAGGAACTGTATCAAACTCACTTCATAAAATTTCTCTAGCTTCCTTAACTTCTTCTTTTGTTATCATTTTGTTTTATTCACGAGATAAAGTATTACTACTAAATCGGATAATTCGCAACTAACACTTCTTTTTTTCTTTTGATTGCTCAACTGTTTCTGTTATGGCTTGCCGAGAGGGGTTTATCAAAGGTCTTCACATATCGCTTATGTTTGATGATGTACTCATTGAGTATTTGAGAAGGATAGTTAGATAATAGGAATTTTCATTTTACGGTTGCTAGTACATCCAAATCACGGATGAAATGTTGTTTTTCATAACCTCCATAATGTCATTGACGTGTTCCGATGTAAGGTGGGTCTACATAAATGAATGCATCTTCCCTGTCTCTGCTTTGGATCACTTTGTGGGCTTCGTTTTGCTCGATTTGTGTATGACGAAGTCTTTCCATTAAGTTATTTCCGAACAGATCAACCTTGTTTCTGAATACCTGAGTTGACCTTCTCTCTTTGTCGTATCATCGACTGCCTATTTTGTTCAAAAATCCTTGATTGGTTGCCACATAAAATGCCCATGCTCTGATAACTGGATCATTGGCAAATAATCGAGGGCAGTCATAAATGAGTAATGCTTTTCTGTATGTTTCCCTGCTATGAAGCGTGTCTTTGATTTTTCTTTCCAGTTTCGCTCCCTTGTTTTTGAGAACTTCGTAGAAGTTCACTACGTTCATATTGATGTCATTGATAACTTCGCATTCTGCTGGTTTCTTCGCCCAAAACAAACTTCATCCTCAGAAGTAAGGTTCAATGTAAATGTTGTGTTCAGGGATTAATGGCATAATGTCTTTGAGCATATTCTGCTTGCCTCCGTAGTAAGAAATCGGTGTTTTTAGTATCACGTTTGGTTTGGTTGTTGGGGTTGTAATCATGGTGGTTTGAATAGAATAAAATATGCTCTGAAACTCATCGCCAAAGTAAAATGGCTTGCTAAAACAAGCCATTTAGGAGTGTCAAGAATTCTCAACAGTTTGTTTTGTTTCTTTCTTTTCGTCCGATTCCTTTTTATCACTTTGCTCCTTTGATTTCTTTTCCAATCGCTCTTTCCGCTTTTGCTCCAAGGATTTTTTAAACGCCTCGGCAGGTTTTAGAGGCAGTGATTGCGATTCAACACTCCATCGTTCTGTGAAATACGAAATAACGTATGTATCATCTCCGATAAGCTCAAGTAATTGAGCATTTTCAAGTTCAGCGATGTTGTGTTCTTCGGGAACTTTACCATTGTAAATTTTGTTACTAATGATATCGATCAAATCCTTTCTTGAAAAGAATCTCAGGAACTCCAAACTGATTTCCTTGAATTCAGTTTCAGATTTCGCTCGTTCTCTTAACACGGATGAGAAAATCTTCATCAGTGCTTTTTTACTTTCTTCCATACGCTTGATTTTTAATTATTTTACTTTTTTATTTACTCCATAGCTGAATAGCTGAAGATGTATTGTGGATTTACAACTTCATATACTTCCGTTGCATTCTCATGATTTACCCATTCTCCCGATTTAAAAGGTTTTAAGAGTACTTGAGTAACAACGCGTTCATCCGATTCAATTAACTCACATTGGGGAAGTTCACTTTCTTGTTCATATCCTTGTCGATCTATTCTCGAATAATTGAGAATTTTGACTTTGTTTGCTTCGACGAGTTCATACTCGAGTGTCCAAACAGAAGTGATAAGCCTTTTTGTTGCTTTCATATATGTTGTTTTTATGGAATTTTGATTACTTTACTTTTTAGAAGGCAATGTCCAAAGTTTTTGAACTTTGGAATTATCCTCAGTGATTGTCTCTTCTTGTTCAATCAGTTCTTGACGGATTTTTTCGGCTTCTTCTCTTGTTTCATAATATGGTTTGGGTGCTGTATAAACCCAATCGAAGTTACCTTGCTTGTCTGCAAGTAGAATTGCATAAATTATGTTCATGTTTTTAATTTATTAAACATTTTCATTTGGTAAATAATGATCACTTTCGAAGCGTCGATATTGGGAATTATATCATCAACAATATGATCCTCATCATACAATGAACCGAGCATAAAATTGACAAAGTCCCAAAAACTCAACGGTTCTTCTTTAAAACTTTCAAGGTATGATTGATGGAGTTTGTCATCCAATATCAGTACTTGTTTCATGTAGTCTTTTCTCATTGATTTGGTTTTAGTTCAACGTTTACAACATCATTATTTTGATTTGCTCTTTTTTAAATTTTCCAGTTTCTATTAATTCATCCAATGCATTAAATGCTTCTTGTTGCGTGATGAAAAATGTTGGTGGAGGAGTTGTGACACAGTATTTGTCTTCTTCTTTTACAGAACTATCGTAGATCCCAAATACAGCCATAGGGTTACCCGCTCTACGTGAGAGTGCTTGGTAATTTGCAGAATCGTATTCATCCCATTGATCGATCGGTTTTTCCATCAGATAGTGCGTTTCCAATTCAAGTTGTTGCAAGGTTTCACGGACTCTTTTGGGTGTAATGTGTATACTTTCATATAGTTCCAAATTTGCCTGCTCCATTTCATAACAGAGAATATGAAAGTCATCTCCAATAACTTCCAACAAACCTGCTTTGTCCATCTCTTCAAATCTGATCCATTCAGGTACTGTTGGAATATACAACCATTTGATAATGTCCAAAAGTTCGTCTCTGGAATAAATCGATAAAAACACGTTATCGATTGGATTGACTGCATCTGTTTGCATAATTTGACGCAATTTTCCTAAGAAATACTGCGTAACCAAACGCTTTTTTGTTTTTTTTAAGTGCATTGTGTTCATGGGAATTAATTTCTTTTTACAAACTTTTTGAATCGTCTTTCTGCCAAATTGCTTTGGAAGCATCGAAGCCCACCCATTGATTGTTCTCGTCAAAACCACGATCCGATAGCTCGTGACGAATGATTTTTTCTACTGGAATTTGATACTGAATAATAAAACGGAGGAGTTCCGCTTCAATAACTGAGAACCTTCCAATCAGATCTTCCCAATGCTTGAGTAGGAATGACTTTTGCTTAATCTCTTGAAGTCTTTCATACGAAAGATTTTTGTAGTCATCCACCAGCGGATAAAAGTGATGATCCATATCCATTTGGTTTGCTGTATCCAAATCAGAAACAGCAAAATCATTGTCGGGACCATCATAAACCACAAATAGTTTCCCTTCTTTTCTATGCTCAAATTGCAACCAAACAGCCCTGTCAATCGCATTAGTGAGATCGTCATAGAATTCTAAGATGTTTTGTTTCATGTTTTTGTTTTTAAAGGTTAAAGTTTTCGTCTTCCTTGTCTTTTGGTTCGCAATACACCATGATGGTAGAAAGCAAGTGATCGTAGTTACCACTTTTGGCTTCCTCAAGCACAAGCTCAATTTCCTGTTCTGTCCAACCTTCACGTCTTGCCTGTCTGGAGAATGTTCCCATAATAGCATAGGCATTGCCATCAATACCCGTCAATTCCAAATTGATTGTTTTTCCAATTTTGTTTTCCATACTGTTTTCTAATTACTAAATTGAGGTCTGTATCAGATAGCCGTTATCAGGAATTAATCCTGTATCTTTTACTTTTCCTGTTTGCTTTACATTTTTGTTTTATGTGATTTGATATATTCTTCGGCGGTGGTGCTTGTACGGATTTTTAGTCCTTTTGCAAGCGAATCAAACACAACTCCGCTTTACATTTTCTAAAAATGTCAATGACAAAAATTGAATAAAATAAGGTGAATAATGCAGGGGTTCTTTCTCGAAAAAACAGAAGTATTGATTGGAGTATTGGTGCATTTCTAATCTCCTTTAGAGGTTCTCAAAAAGGTAGTTATAAACGTATTCAAAACGGTATGCACCAATAGGTGTAGTTTTGAAACTTAAATTCTTAAAGGACTTGCAATTTGATGTGAAACAGATATGTAGCACCTTCGCTTTATTTTCTGCTTGTACAAAAATGCACTTGTTGAAACGTTTTCTAAAGTCTGTGGCAAGAACTGTGAATCTGTATTTTTTGAAACCGAGGTACATATCCGAACTTCATCTTCACGCCATCAAAAGACATCTCATCATTACAGGAAGAACCTGATCGGGTAAATCTGTATTCCTCCAATCGTTGTTGTATCAACTGCAATACCTTTCGCACAAAAGAAAACAATACTCCATTATTCTTTTAGACCCACATGGAGATTTGGCGGAGCGTGTCTTTGCCTTCCGTCTCAACGACCTAAAGCCTGATCGTCTTATTTACATCGATCCCGTATGGCAAAAAGATAAAATCCCGTGCATCAATCCTTTTCGACAGCGTGTAGCTGACCCAGTGATGGTGGACTTACTGGCACAGCAACGAGCCAAGACCTTTGCTGAACTTATTCCCGAAACAGGAATGTCCTTGCAAATGGAAACGATCCTAAAACCTTGTTTAGCGGTTCTATTTTCACATTGAAAATGTGGATTATCGGATTTACAGGATTTCATGAACGATCAGACCAACCAAAAACGAATCGATCACTGAAAAAAAGCAAAACATCTTGTCTACAGAAATTTCTTTGCAAATGCCTTTCAAAACAAAAAATATGGTGCTACCAAACTGGCAGTGTTCACTAGACTGCAACACCTTCAAAACAACTATCATTTTTATCAGACGATGAACTGACCCTGCCATTTCGATTGGAAAAAAGAAATGCAAGAGGGGAAAATTATCCTCGTAAACCTCTCCAAATGAAAATTGTGAGACGATACCAGTAAAGCACTTTGAAAGTTTATTTCAGCTACGCTTTTGAGTTATGCTTTGCAAAGAGCCTATCAATCTGAAAAATCAAGAAAACCAACCTATCTCATCATGGATGAGTTTCATAATTTAGCCACGGGATGAACCAGTATGGAGACCTTGTTTACCGAAGCAAGAAAATACAAAGTGCATCTGATTGTAGGAACACAAAGTATCAACCAACTTCCTGTTTCACTCAAGAACAGCGTGATGAATAATACAGCGGTAAAACTTGTTTGAATCGCTGGTTTGGAAGCCTTGAAGGCTCAGGCAGGTGATTTAGGGGTATCTTTCAATGCGTTGAGGTTTCTTGCACCTTTTCATTTTTATCTCAAACAAGACCATTATCCCGCAGTAAAAATTAAAAGTCCCGATTTTTTATTACAACATCCCAAAAGATATTTTCTCTCCAAAAAGGAACAGGCAAAATTAAAACAGCAGCTTCTTTGTCAAAATTCACTCTACAGGGACACGAAAGAAACGGATTTGTCAGCTACTTGATCTCAAAACACCACAGAGTCCACGGATATTTTCAAACCTAAGTTTAAACTCTAATTCTTGTTGTTATAAAACAAAAGGCTCTTTATGCCTTTTTATTTTTTAGTAACATACATCATGCTTACCAAAAGACTTTTTTTCAAAACACTTTCTCCTTCTCAGGAGAAAATCTTACTGAGTTTAGCTCGTTATAAGTATCTTACTACAGGACAAATGCTTCGTTTGTGAATTATGAGTGACAGGGCAAATCTCAACAAACAAATCTCTGAACTCAGGTATCGGAAAAATCCGCTTGTAGGTTCTACTAGCTTTGGAGTAAATCCAAAAATAGGGAAACTCGAAAGTATCCATTTTTTGACTTCCCACGGTGCGAATCTCATACAAGAGCGTTTACATACAACTGAGTCCATTAGGTTTCCCAAAAGGGATACTATTCTTTTTGCACAAGACTATTCCCATAGAATGTACACCATTGATATTCAGATCTTATTTCATCAATGGGCAATCGCTAATAACTTCGAGTTACTCTTTTTTTTAGTGTATTTTGATAAACTATCCACTTGAAAAACAAAATGATTCAGGGCTGAAACTTATATTCCTTTCGGAGAAAATGACTACTTGATTGCCGATGCTATATGTATGCTTCAAACTCCAACGAGAAAAGAACTCTATGCCATTGAACTGTATAACGGAATGAATGTACAACGTGTCCACAAATCATTGCTTCAGCACCTATTGGCACTCAAAGACGGACAACCAAGCAAACAATTTTGACTCGATTACGGGTCAAGGGTCTTGTGTGTTTTCGAACTTGAAAGTTGTAAAATTCAGACCATGAAAAGACTTTCAGAAGACGATCATTTTACACTGGCAAAAGAGTATTTTCTGTTTAAGACTTTGGAGGAGATGAAGGAAAATGTGGTGGAGGGTTGGTGGTTGTTTGATTCAGAAAGGACAACTATGTTCGAAAAATAGCTCCTTGAGAAGAATAATAGTTCGTTGATTTGATTGGTCACTTAAAATAAATGCTAATTTTCTTGTCATTATTAAAAAAAATTCTTAGCTTTAAGTGTTGATAGCATGAAATATTCTATTAAATATTTAAAATTACATTAATAGTAATTATGAATTATATCATAATTTTCCTTCACAAAATAAACATCGTCAAGATGATGTGAGAGATTATACCCTTGGTTAAAATCTCTCAATAAGTTCCAAAGTCTTTGTTTTTTTATTTGTATTCTGTATAAGATGTTACTTTTGTGTTCTTCAAAAATTCTTTATTTAAAATCAGTCGATATTTCACTTGAATAAAGAAAGGAAATGAGTATAAAAATCCCAACGAAGTTTTTCTTCGTTGGGGATAAATGTTAAACAACTTAACAAGCTTTCAATAGTCTCTCCGCAGAGAGTGAAAGTTCGTTAAATAGCCAGGCTATTCTTTCGAGGGTTTTCATGTCGCAAAAAATTGCGACAATGACGAAAAGGATAACCAAAAATGCTAAAAACACTAGGAGCCCAATCCATTTGTGTAATAGCATTCTCCAAAAAGTGTCTCGTTTTCGAGGCACTTTTTCATTTTTATGAATAGATTTTCTAGCCATAATAATGAATTTTTGAGGTTAATAAAACACGAACCTCTTGTGCGGTTCGGGCACTTGATCTGCCACAAGGGCATTACATTTAAATTTCCCATAATTGAAACTTGAATTTTTGATTATTAAAATAGCACTCTATTCTCTGTGCTATTGTCACTTATAAACGCCCACGACTAAGGCTTTTCTCAATTAATTGTTTCGAGAAAACATGGTTTTTGGATACTATATTTCTATGTCACGTTTAAATATTTGGATTTTGAGATTAATATTTATTGAATTTGTATGCATGAGTGTTTCATGCTATTGTCATTCATGTTGTTTAAAACTGTTGATACTTAATAAATGCAGATGAACAAACAGAGGGGCTAAAAGCGGAGGAGATAGACCTTGTACGCCACAAAAGATAGTAGCTTTGTGATGGATGATACACCATCAAAATCGTATAAAAAACTATATGTAGTAGAAATGTTCATCATATTTCTTATCGAACATTAAAATTACGACAAAAAAAATTATCGTCAAAAAAAAATCAATACTTCTTGAAAAATATTGATTCGGACAAAATTTTGTTAAGACCTTGTGGGAGATGAAGGAAAATGTGGTCGATAATTGTGAGAGTTCAAATTGTTTTTTAAGAATCCCATTTAGGGATTCTATAGATAACTAACAATTTATTGTTGATTTTTAAATGGTTATTGGATACTATTGTAATATAAAAAATGCTAAATTCAATCGTCAATTAAATTATTGTTATTAGTTTTGTTGACTTAATGTTTGCGATTTATATTATTTAACACCACTAGAATGGAATTTAGTTCAGAACAATTAACCCAATTAGCATCGTTATTGGATAACAGAATTAATCCGATTAAGAATGAATTAGCCTTAATTCTTAACAAAGTTGAAAAAATTGAAAAAGATATTTCAACTGTTCAATCTGATGTTTCAAAAATTCAAGTTGATATGAATACAATTCAAAAAGATATCGAAGACATTAAAGTTTGGACTCAATTAGATCTTAAGAATTTTAATCCAATACCTCAAAAACACTGATTTAAATTCCAATTATTTAATAACTAGTAAGACAATCTGTCTACTAAAGTAAGATTTTTGTTTGTTTAAAATAGGATTTAACTGGGACTATATCATTCTAAAAGTTTATTCTTCCCCATCAAAAGGTGCATATAGAGTCCCGACACAAACACCACATACTTGAGGTCCAATTTCTGCGCATCGTTTTCTCATTTCGGAAGCTCTGAGACAATTTGTCATTGAAGTTTTGGTATCAGCTTTTGGAATTTTTCCACAACGACTTGTTGCAAATGGAATACACCTAAGGTTGTCAGGCGTAGCTTCGAAAATATGTAATTCTCCCGAATTTTCATGTTCTTTTAATAGATAAAGTGACATAGTGATTGATTTTTAATGATTTACTAATTACTTGATTCTTCGCTTGCTCCTTGTCTTTTAAAAATTGAATATCCAACACTTATTCCCACCCACGGACGATCCCGATAAATCCAATATTGTCCTGTTTTTCCTGTCATAAAATCTACGCCGAGAAAAAGACCTAATTGAAAATTTTGATAATCAAATACAGCTCCAAAAGACCCGTACAGTCCTTGATTGTTGCTATAAGTATTTGTAAACCCTTTTGTTCTCAAACTATCAACTGGAAGAGAAACTGTTCCAAAACCTGCCAACAGATTAAATGAACTTTTCGCTGTAGGACGAGATGGGTTTAATTTCAAACCAAATAAAACTCCTAGACTGAAATCGTTACCGAAATCAAAATAAATAGGATAAGGTTGATCATACGTTTTTTTTATTCCTGGTCGAATTTTGATAATGGAAGTAGCAGCACCGACTATAAAACCACATTTTTTTCTTAGTCTATAGGCACATCTTTTGTATTCATCGAAAGTAATGAAAAAGAATTTTCGTTGAGTACTAAAAAGGGTACCATCAATTGAATTATATTTCTTATTGAATTCAATAGCACTTGTTGTTACGGCATTCGTACTATCATTTTTGTCCGCTTCGTTTTTTTGATAAATATAAATCACATATCCTGAACTGGTTACATACACAATATTAAACCGAATACCAGAATAAGCGGTTTCGGGAGTTGTTGCAACATTTTCTCCCAGTGCATTACATGACTTTATTTGAGCATATGCAAAAAATTCATGAGTACCGTTGTTTGCTGTTTCGTTTTGCTCCTGAGAAAAACAAAATGAATTTACAATAAATGTCAGTAGTAATATCCTACTCTTCAAAAAAATTCCGTGAAAAATAGATTTTCGTCTTATTAAAATAGTTTTCATAGTGGTTGTTTTCAATTGATTATTAAAGCAAATTAAAACTAAAAATTAATACAAAACAAATTTATCTTCTGCTTTTCATCACCCCAATCAAAAAAAAGCTAAAGATATTGTGTATAGTTGAATTGGATATGATGTAGAGTCAATCCAAGACAAGAATTTCGGAGGTTGAGCTTTTGTGCAGGCAAAAGAATATTTTTTGTGTAAATCAATTGTATAGTAAATGCTTTGCAAAGAAGATATCAGAAGGAAATAAAATTAGCCAATTGGTAATTGGAAATTCGGATTTACCTCTAAAATTTTCAATAAAGTCAATCCGTCATTGATCAAATAAGCTCTAGATATTTGTAATTCGATGAAAGTATCACGATGACATTTTCTAAATTTTTCTTTACGGCAAAACGGACACATTGCCCTTCTATCGGGATTGTAGTTTTTTAATATTAGGTCAAACATCATAATGAGTTCCATCGGGTTTTTAGCTTTTAACTTGCTTTGATAAAATTCAAGTCGTCCTAAAATTCCGTGTGAATATTCACCATACAGATAATAACCTTCTCGTATTCGATAAGTTTGATTAGCAAAGTATGGAATTGCATAATGCTTTATATAGTCAGTAATATTTAATTGATTTTTACAAATGATTTTTTCACTCATTGGAACATCTACACAACAGGAAAAATCACATTCATAAACATGCCAATCACTATTTTTTGGGAAAGCATTGCTTGTTTCATAAAGTTTAGGAAAAGCGTAAGGATAGCTTTCACTACCCTTGATTTCAATCTCATAAGTACCCCATATCTTACCTGTTTCGTCAATAATATCCAACGAACCTTTTAAAAATTGTTCTTCGTTTTCTTCAACAATACTCAATTTGTCAAACAATGCGGGAACAAGTAAAATGTCTTTTTCAAACTGGACGTTCTTCATTACTCTGCATACGGTTTTGTTGTTGAAGGAATTATTGCCCCTAATCCTGCAGAAGCATTTGAAGTTTCATCTTTATCTTCACCTAACGGAAATCTATCACTTAAATGCTTACGCCAAAGTTCAGTAGATTTCTTGATGTTCTTTTCCCGTAATGCTTTAGTAGCATCATCTATAAAGTCGGCTAAACAATTCATAAAGTAATCCTTATGCCGATAATTAGTCAACAAATCTTCATTTATAGGTGTTGTTGGTCGCTTACACTCAAATGTATTATTTAATTTTCGCTGAATCGCTTGTAATGTCTCTTTCAAAGCTACATCATCACGGTCTTTTCGATAAACTGCGTTTTGAGCGATGAGTATCGTAATGATTAAACCACTCGGCATTGACTTGCTACTATTCTCAAATTCACATTTATCAGTCCAGCCTTTACCACAACGTACTAGCTTTCTGAGTTGAGGTTCTATTTCTGCTAAATCATTGAACCAATCTGTAAAGGCTTTCGGGTCGCTATCAATCCAACCATCCTTTTTATGAGCAAGTTCGGGTGTGTTACCTTTTTTGTAATAAATTGGCTGGTCTATATTGTGACCATCAGCAAACAAAGTTCTCACACAAGTATTTTTATCAATTGGGTCTTTATCTGTATGACCTTTAACCGCTTCATAAATCCAATTATGGTAACTAGTGGGAGTAGATCTGTCCTGTGGGTCTTTGTCGCCTTGAAAATAAATACCGTCGTCTACATCATAGTAAAGAACTGTTTTTTCTTCATTTCCTTCCTTTATTTTTCGTGGTAGAGGGTTAATAATCGTATCCATAGACATTGAACCTTGTCCGCTAAATTTAGGTTGTGTTTCATCAGGCTTGTTTTCTTCAAACCATTTTCTAACCTTTTTTCGTAATTCTTTACGAGAACCTTTAAGGCTTTTTCTACGAGCATCGGTCAGTCTTATTTTACCATTATACTCCTCAAAATGTATATTACAATTTGCCATAACTATTTTATTTTATATGTTTTTTGTGTTTGAAAAAATTTAGCTATTTCGGGGTCTTTGCTAGCTAATGTTCCTCTGTCATTACCTTTGCCTCTAATAAGGAATAACGCCTTGTCGGTTGCAACGTCAAGCTGAACCAAATGTTGTTGTTCAGCAGAAATTGCTTCTGAGGGAATGCGAACATATTCCACAGGCACAGCAGTCAAGTTGTGTAATTTTGAAAGAGTATAATCTGTAAAGCTACTTAGCCCAATTAAAGATGTTTCAAACAAATCATTTCGCCAGTTAACAAAAGATCTGTTGCGTTTTAATCCTGTCGGCTTACCTGCTGTGTTGTTCAAACTACTCAGAGAAAGTATTTGAATACCGTCATACGGTTTGTCTTTACCAACAAAATAAGTTAAGGCTTCAATCAAGCCAAGTAAAGACGGGTTGTTTGCCCATACACCTCCGTCAATAAACTGTTTGTGGTCGTATAATTCTATTTCAGCCAAAGGCAAATATGTTGGTGCTGCCGATGTCGCTAATGCAACATCTACATATCTTGCTTTATTGTCCCTGTCTAAATTGCCTTCTCTGTGATCATATTTAAAAACCCATGGACGAGCATCTGTAAACGAGTAGGACGGAATGCAAAGCAGATTGTTACTTTCCCCAATAGTCTTTTCATCAAAAATCTCTGTGAGCACGTTTTTTAATGCTTCGTCTTTAAACTTTCCTTTCCACAATGTTTGTCGGAGCAATCCAAGCAACTTGTTTTGTTTCGGAAAAATCTCCTTACCGTGTTCAGTATAGATTTTTGAAATTTCAGTGGACGGTATTTTCTGCGACAATGCCAATGCTATCAAACCACCTGTTGAGGTGCCACAAATCATATCAAAGTAATCGGAACAACTACCCCCAAATTTACTTTCCAAATGTTCAAGAATAGTGGAGGAATAAAGACCTTTAATACCACCACCATCTATTGATAAAATTTTAAACTTCATTTTCACAAACTATTTTTCAATTACTTTGTAGAAGTTCCAACAACAAGTAACAAAGCAAACAAACTTAATCCAATAACCCCCACACCAACTTGATTACTGTATTTTTTTCGGTGTTGCACGGTGTTAGCATAATGCTCACAGTTAAAATTGATTAGGTTATATGGTTTGCCGATAAGTTGCATCGCATACTGCACGGCAGCGTTTCGTTGTTGATGATTTCCTGTAAACCGTTCAACTCTCGTCAATTCGTAACCACTTCTAAATAGATACGCTTCGCTTACCTGTTGCACACCTTTTCCAATGGCATTTTCAATGTAAATTCTATTACCATAATTATCTTTTCCAAGATAAATAGCATGGTGTTGCACCAAGTTTAAACCGCTTTTAGGTATTACTAATCGATCAGCAGGTTGTAATGTGTTTAAGTTAAATTTTCCTACCATAATTTATCCTTTAATGTTTTTTGGGTCATTCCCAAAACTGTCTTTGTCTCTAATTTTCCCTTCTCTATTGTGTATCACTAATTCCGATTGCTGATTTTTGGCAATCTCTCTTGCGATGTTAATAGCTTCTATTTGTGTAGGTACAATTTTTGTCTTTTTTTCATTGCCTTCACCTATTACTGCCCAAGCTTTTCCGTGTGGGACGACGTGTTGATTTTTTTTCATTATTAGTGTCTTTTAATAAATTATGGTTGCAACCATTTGCACCCGATTACAAAGCTATAAAAAAAAATCGACAAAGTTACAAAATTAATAAAATTTATAAACTTGTCAACCGAACCATGTAAACCAACGAGTTTATAGAGAGCTTAGTAAATACGCCATTTAAATGATATTTTATTATCATGTAATTATATCTTAGTTAACAAATGTTCGTTAAAAATTGGTATGAGTATTGCTGATTTGTAAACTAAATACACTACCTTTGTTTAATAATTCAAAATA
>CAYRMV010000056.1:0-19319 GCA_964425255.1 uncultured Flavobacteriales bacterium | reverse complement strand
CTGTGCTTGGGCAATCATCTTTTCGGGTGTTCCGGCAAAAACAACTTTTCCGCCGCCTTTTCCGCCTTCGGGACCGATATCTACAATGTAATCCGCTACTTTGACAATGTCTAAGTTGTGCTCGATGACCAAAACGGTGTTTCCTTCTTCCACCAAGCGTTGGAGTACTTCGAGCAACATGCGGATGTCTTCAAAATGCAAGCCTGTGGAAGGCTCATCGAGGATGTAAAACGTGTTTCCAGTTCCTTTTTTTGATAATTCCGTAGCGAGTTTAATGCGTTGTGCTTCTCCTCCAGATAAAGTGGTGGAAGGTTGACCTAATTTTACATATCCCAATCCAACGGAAACCAAGGTTGCTAAAACCCGATGAATTTTGGGAATTTTATCAAAAAATACTGCTGCATCTTCGATCGTCATTTCCAACACATCGCTGATGGATTTTCCTTTGAAACGCACTTCCAACGTTTCGCGGTTGTAGCGTTTGCCTTGACAACTATCGCAATGCACATATACATCGGGTAAAAAGTTCATTTCTATGACCTTCACTCCTGCTCCACCGCACGTTTCACATCGTCCACCGGCGACATTAAATGAAAAGCGTCCGGGTTTGTATCCCCGAATTTGTGCTTCTGGCATACTTGCAAAAAGTGAACGAATTTCAGAGAAAACATTCGTGTAAGTTGCTGGATTGGAGCGCGGTGTTCGTCCAATGGGGCTTTGATCTATTTCGATGACTTTGTCAATGTGTTCCAAGCCTTCGATTTTTTTATAAGGCATCGGTTTTTTTACCCCGTTGTAAATGTGTGCATTCAAAATCGGATACAAGGTCTGATTGATTAGCGTTGATTTTCCACTTCCAGAAACGCCCGTTACGCAGGTGAATGTTCCCAATGGGATATGCAAATCAACATTTTGTAAATTATGCCCTGTTGCTCCTAGCAAACTGATTTTCTTCCCATTTCCTTTGCGGCGTTTTTTCGGGATTTCAATCTTCATTTCACCTGTCAAATATTTGGTGGTGAATGAATTGGTTGTTGTTAACTCACTATACGGAGCTGCATTCACAATTTGTCCGCCGTGAATTCCTGCTCCAGGTCCAATGTCCACCACATAATCTGCTGCTTCAATCATTTCTTTGTCGTGTTCAACCACAATCACCGAATTTCCGGTGTCGCGCAATTTTTTCAAGGAATTGATGAGACGCGTATTATCTCGCTGATGCAATCCGATGCTGGGTTCGTCCAAAACGTACAACACATTCATCAATTCAGAACCAATTTGCGTAGCCAAACGTATGCGTTGTGCTTCACCACCTGATAAGGTTTTTGCCGATCGATGTAAGGTCAAATAATCCAATCCAACTTCCAAAATGAAGCGCAAACGATCGTTGATTTCTTTCAAGATTTCTTTGGCAATCAGCAATTCGGATTCGGTCAACTGAACTTCCACTTCTAAAAACCAAGTTGCTAATTCACGAATGTCCATTTGAGCCAAATCGCCGATGTGTTTTCCAGCTATTCGGAAAAAATGTGCTTCTTTCTTGAGTCTTGTTCCGTTGCATTCGGGACAAACAACCCGATTCATAAACGACTGTGCCCAACGTTGTATCGCAGCCGAACTTTCATCCGAATGACGCGAAAGAAAATTCACCACGCCTTCAAAAACAATCGATTTATCTTTTGCAGAGCGTTCCAAACCATCGTTTCCGTGCAACAAAACCCGCATCACATCTTCGGGAATATCCTGCAAAGCAGTGTTCAACGAATAACCTTCTTGCGTTAAGTATTGATCTAATTTTTCAAAAATCCACGTGCGCTTGTATTCGCCTAAAGGAGCTAAACCGCCTTTTTTGATGGATAATTTTGGGTCTGGAATAATCTTCTCCATGTCCACTTCGGAAACTTCGCCCAAACCACTGCAAGTAGGACAAGCTCCATAGGGTGAATTGAACGAAAACAAACTCGGCTCAGGCTCTGGATAACTAATTCCAGTGGTTGGACACATCAACAAACGGCTGAAATGGCGCACTTGTTCGGTTTCAAAATCCATCACCATCATCGCTTTTCCACCTTGTTTCATGGCGGTAAGCACGGAATCATACATCCTTTTTCGATCCTTGTCTTCAACCAATAAGCGATCAATCACAACTTCAATATCGTGAATTTTATAGCGATCGAGTTTCATTCCGCTTTCGATATCGACCACTTTCCCATCCACACGGACTTTGGAGTAGCCCATTTTCCGGATTTGCTCAAACAATTCACGGTAATGACCTTTTCGTCCTTTGATTTTTGGAGCGAGTAAAAAAACCTTTTTTCCTGCAAATTGAGACAGGATCAAATCCACAATTTGGTCATCGGAATATTTGACCATTTTTTCGCCCGTTTCATACGAGATAGCTGTTCCAACTCGAGCAAAAAGTAAACGGAGAAAATCATAAATTTCCGTAATTGTACCAACGGTTGATCTCGGTGAACGAGAAACGGTTTTTTGTTCAATAGAAATTACTGGGCTTAAGCCATCAATTTTATCCACATCCGGGCGTTCCAAACCTCCCAAAAACTGGCGAGCATACGACGAGAAAGTTTCAATATAGCGACGCTGTCCTTCAGCAAAAATGGTATCAAAAGCCAAGGAAGATTTCCCAGAACCTGAAAGACCAGTAAAAACTACCAGTTTGTTCCTAGGAATCCGTAAATCGACATTTTTCAAGTTGTGTTCACGGGCGCCAAAAACGTCAATATATTTTTGTTCGTTCTCTATTTTTTCTTCCATTGTACTCGTTTCGAGATGTATGTAAAAATTTCAATCAATTTGCTATCGAATAAGATCGATAAGGTTTTAGATTTTCATTTTCAGTAGGCAAAAGTAAGGTATAAGTTTTAGATTTTACGGTCAAACGATTTGCTTTCAACCATGGATTTAATTTGGTCAAAATTTTGAAGTTGATTCCTTGCTCTTTTGCCCAAAGAGCTAAATTGGGAATGGATTCAGAAACTACAACAGTTCGTGTTTCGAATGGTTCATAGAGTTGCATGTATTTCACAGCAAAACCATACTCTTCTGGGTTTTCAAAAATCAATTTCATGGCCAAAATCCGAAAAACATAGCGTCCGGTTTCACTGTTTTGATCGGTATCAAAATAATGATCCGTACCTTGCCAGCGCATATCACTTCGAACCCCACCCATTCCGCGGTTGTAGGAAGCAGCAGCAGAAATCCAATCTTTTAGTGTGTCTTTGGCTTTTTTCAGGTACGCACAAGCCGCTCGGGTACTTTTCTCGACATGCAAACGTTCGTCAATTTCGGATGATATTTCCAAATCATATTCTTTGGCTGTTTTAGGCATAAATTGCCAAAATCCTTCTGCTCCAGCAGGACTCTCTGCTTGCATCAAACTACTTTCGATTACAGCTAGATACTTAAAATCATCGGGTACATTTTCCTCTTTCAAAATTTGTTCGATCAAGGGGAACCAGCGGTTTGCTCGTTTAAATATTTGCGTTGTAGCAGATTGATAATACGCATTTATCAAAATTTCACGATCCAAACGCTCAAGAATATCCTCGTCTTCTAGGGAAACAACTTGATTCGCAAAACTCATTTTTTTCGGAAGATGAGGCAAAGCAAAAGGTTGAACTGTTTTATTGGAAATGGTTTGTTCTTGGACATCTTTCGCCGCTTGGTTTTGACAAGCCACAAAAACTAAGATTAACCCAAGAAAACTAAGGAGTTGTTTCATTTTTTTTCTTCGCTTTATATTGATCGTACTTGATAGTCAAGCGATACAAAAATACAAAAACGATTAAAAAATAAAGGGATAAAATGGCAATCCACGTGTACATCCCTAATTTGGATAAATAAACCATTCCTGTACTCAATACAAAACTGATAAATCCAATAAAAAGAAATACAAACCACACTTGTTTGTCATTAAATCCAGCGTAAACAAGATGGTGAGTTGTATGATCTTTTCCTCCAACCATGGGAGATTGCCCTCTACGCAAACGATTAATCACAACGGTAAAAGTATCAACAGCTGCAGGAGTAAAGGCAATCAAACAAACGAGTAAACCAACCCAAGAAGGTGAACCGATATCTTTACCAATATTCCATAAATGATTGATTGAAAAAAAAGCAACAAACAAACCGATAAATTGACTTCCTGCATCACCCATAAACAACTTGCTTGGGTGAACATTTAAACGTAGAAAACCAATTAAAGCTCCAATTTGGGAAGCAATCAAAATTGACCAAATATTTCTATTTACATCAAAAACCAAATAGAAAGAGAACAAACATGCAAGTAAAATGAAAACGACTGTAGTTGCTGTAATTCCGTCCATGTTATCGAGCATATTCAGAGAATTCATGATTCCAATGACCCAAATAATTGTCAAAATAGAATCAATCCAAAAATTATGTGTTAAATCAATGATTGTACCTGAAAGAACAAACGTAATCCCACAAGCAATTTGAACACCCAGTTTAATTTTGGGCTTGGTGTTGTATGCATCATCTGCTAAGCCCATTAAAAAGGCAAAGATAGCAGCAACAAAAAGTCCGACAAATTGAATATTTAAGTATAAAGGTTCATCTACATACAAAATGTTGTAAACGGCGCTAATTAACACAAAAACAACAAACAAACTAATTCCTCCAAGTGAAGGTTTCGATTGGGCACTCCAGCGAATCGTAACGTCATTTTTGTTTTGAAAGCCAGTTCGTTTTGTATAATTCAACAAGAAGACATTCGTCAAATAAGAGACGATAACTCCTGCGAGCAAAAACAAACCTAATTGTAGTAATTTATACAACAAAACTTTTTCAGTTAAATGGAGTTACAAATTTAGCAAAAAAATTTGCTCGCTTATCTTTTTCCGAAATTAAAGGATTGTGAATATTCCACTTAATTTCTAAATCTGGATCATTGAAGTGGAGTGCGCGCTCAGAGGCTGGATGATAGTAGTTTGTACATTTATACGCAAAAACGGTATCATCTTCCAATGTTAAGAAACCATGAGCAAATCCGGGTGGAATCCAAAACTGTTTCCCATTTTCAGCCGACAACTCTACTGCGACATGCTTTCCATAAGAAGGCGAATTTTTTCTCAAATCGACTGCCACGTCTAATACACTTCCTTTTACTACACGCACTAATTTTCCTTGCTCAAAAGGCGGAAGCTGAAAATGCAATCCTCTCAAAACATCTTTGGTTGATTTCGATTCATTATCCTGAACAAAAACAACCTCCTTACCTACGGCTTCATTGAATTTTTGTTGATTAAAACTCTCAACAAAATATCCCCGTTCATCTAAAAATTTTCGAGGAGTCATGATCAATAAATCTGCTATATCTGTTTGCTCAATTATCATTTTTTAAACCATTTTTTGTACCAAGGCATCCGTTCTTTTTCATCCGAATAATAGCCATTTGAATAACCATAACCGTAGCCATAGCCATAGCCATAGCCGTAACCGTATCTACTTCTAATTGGGCTAATTCCATTTAAAATGACATTCAATGATTTGATATGTTGAACTTCCGTCAACTCTTTTACTCGTTCTGAAAAGACACGTTTGGAATAGTTGGCTTTAAAAATATAAATGGGAACATCCGCATTCGCCAAAACTTGAATACCATCCGAAACCAATCCAACAGGTGGATTGTCTATGATAATCATTTCATAGCGTGCTTTCAATTCTTCCAAAATCTCACCAAAAGATTGACTTAAT
The DNA here is from genome assembly GCA_964425255.1 of uncultured Flavobacteriales bacterium. Taxonomy (GTDB): domain Bacteria; phylum Bacteroidota; class Bacteroidia; order Flavobacteriales_D; family Crocinitomicaceae; genus CAYRMV01. The sequence continues at coordinate 13,583 of CAYRMV010000056.1, read as the reverse complement.
ATCAACTCTGATGGATTTGGTGGAACGGGACCTGCCGTGATAAAATCTAAATTAGGAACTTCAGAATGTTGAATACATTCATCCATTGTCACATTTCGAATGATTAAATTAGACATTCCATTGTCATTGGTAACATTAAATCCTAAATGAACTTTGGGCTTACGCATATCTAAATCTAAAACAACCGTTTTCTTACCAGACATGGAAATTATTCCGGCTAAATTCAAGGCTACGAAGGTCTTTCCTTCTCCCGAAATGGAAGAAGAAATTGCAACGACTTTGGCATTGTTATTTACAAAACTCATGTTGGCTCGAATACTCCTCATCGCTTCTGCAATCAGCGATTTGGATGATTCGTGAACGACAACTTGAGAATATTCCATCGGTTTTTTATAGGTTGGAACCCCCCCTAAAATACTTGTGTTAATTGGAAGCAATTTCTTCAAGTCTTCCATGCTGTTTATCTCGTTAAATGTCAAATACTTCAAGACAATAATTGATAAGCCAATCAAAGCACCAAACAACACAAATGAAGAATAAATTAATTTCCGATTTGGACTTACAGGAGATGCAGGTATAGATGGTTTGCTTAGAACGCGATTCGTCGGAGCATAACCTGCATTTGAAATGGAATACTGAATTTTCTTTTCCGTTAATAATGTGTAATATTTTTCATTGAGATCTTGAAGAGACTTCAATCGATTAAACTCCATTTTTTTCTCAGGCAAACCAAGAAAATCATTATCTAATAAATTGATTTTTTGATTGATAACTCGAGCATTTTCAATTAATCGATCTTGAATAACATTGATACTTCTCCGAATGTATTGTGTTTTTGTTTGGATTCGTTCATTCAACGATTTTACTTTAGCGTGTTCGGGTTTGACTTCAAAAAGTAAATCTTCTTTTTGTTCCAAAATTTCATGTAAGTCTTGAATTTGATTCGATAAAGATGACTCGTAACTTTTGCCTAACATTTCAGGTAATAACCTATATATTTCTAGTCGATTTGGATCCGCTTTCAGTTTGCTATTTACCAAATTCAGGGTCATCAATTCATCGTCAATGACAAACAACTGATCACGAAGTCGGTTGATATTTGTGTTTATTTCCGTACTTGCCGATTCTGGATCTGGAAATTGTTGATTTCTCGAAAATTTCAGTAAACTATCTTTCGACATGCGTAACTCATTCGACAAAGAATCTAATTGCATATCAACAAATGAAAGTATGTTGTCTGAGCTTTGTTTTTTTAGTTGTTCGTCGTATTCAAAGAAAGTTTGAATCACTGCTTGAACAATATCGTGGCACAAAATCGAGTTATAACTTTGATAACTAACCTGAATGGTTTTCGCATCATAATCAATTGGTAGAATTGTCAAACCATTTAACAAACGCTGCGTTAAATCAAAACGGTTATTAAACACAAAATACAGTTCATTGTCTTCTAAAGATTTTTGTAAAGTATTCAGATCATTCGCTTTGAAAACAATATCAAAATCTTCATTAATTAAATGTTCATTTAATTTCCCCTTAATTATTTTGTTTTTCCCTTTAAATTGATACTTCAAACTAACTTGATTATCCAAATAATCAATCACAATTGGGACACCGCATAAGGAAGAATCCTTTAAGTTGTAAGGCTGGATATTAAAACTGCTTGATAAATACAACTCTTCTGTCAACACTTTCCCTTTGGAGAAAAGACTTACATTCATATTCATCTTTTCAATAGCACGTTCGAAGAGAAACTGAGATTTTAGCAATTCAATCTCTTTGAAGATAGTGCTTGATTTATTGATATTTTCAACTTCAAGAATTTCTTTTCCTTGGTCTTTTTCTTCAATTTGAATAACTGCGATTGATTCATAAATTGATTTTGTGTAGCGCAAATACAAAAACGCTAAAACCATCATAATTCCAATAAAAACAATTGGCCAATGCCAATATCGACGTAAAACCGCATTTAAAATAAATGGGTTATAATCTTTGTTGATGATTAATTTTCGATCTGAACTATTCACGCTTGTTGATTAAAGTCGATTTAAAACTGTTAATAAAACCAAAGCACTGGACAAAATAGAGATAAAAGGTGTAGCTTGAGTTAATACTTCCCTTCCTAAACGTGCTTGGGGTTCTATGTAAATATAGTCATTTGCTTGTACAACCATATCTGCGTATGGCAAGCCTTCAATAGTTGAAAAATCAACTACATACACTTTTCTTTTACCGTCAACCATGCGCATGATTTTTATTGTATTCGCTTTTCCACGCTCAGCAATCCCGCCAGCAGTAGCTATAGCCTCCATCAATGTTGTGTTTGTATTCAACAAAGGTACAACCCTCGCATCTCCTCCATTTCCCGGAAAAACAAGAACTCGTTGATTTGTCAATTTTACTTGTACAAAAGGATCTTGATATTCTTGTGCATATTTTTGTTCTAAAGTATCCTCTAATTGAGAAACAGACAAACCAGCAACGAATACCCTTCCAATAACAGGTAATTTTGCATATCCATCTACATCTACACTATATTCTAAACCACTTGAAATAGTTCCACCTTCTTTCCCTACACCACTTACATTTTCTATAATACGCTGTCCATCATTCGTACTCAAGGAAAATACAAATTTGTCATCAAATGATATTTGATATTCACGAGTGGGTTTCAACGGAATTGAATCATGTTGGTATTCACCTCCTTTAGGTGTTTTGAACATCATATTCCCGTTAATCCCGCAGGATGAGAACAAAAAGGTCAAAACCAATACAATTAAAAATCCGATCTGTTTTTGCTTCATTTTTTCTGCTTTTGCGCCATCAAAGTTCGGTAATATTTTTCTACATCCCTAACCAAACGTTGGTAACTGAATGTTTCTTTTACGAATGTCCAGCCATTTTGTGACATTTTTTGACGGATTTCTTTGTTATTTATCAAAAGTAACATTTTCTCCACATACATCCCTTTGTTTTTCAACGGAATAACAAATCCTGTTTCTCCTTCGAGAAGGATGTCTTTCACACCTCCCACATCCGTTGTTACGATTGGTACATTCGCTGCTTGCGCTTCAATTAGGCTTACAGGTGTTCCTTCGTTGTTCGAAGTCAAACAAATTACATCCATCCCCGCATTAAAAGTAGCAATATCTTTGATCCAACTTGTCATCACAACAAAATGTCCGAATTGATCATTTATTTTGTTGACTTTTTGTTGAATTTCTTCTTTTAACTCACCATCTCCTACAATAAAAAATCGAACATGTTGTATTCCTGTTTGAAGTATCTCCTCCACCACTTCTAAAAAAAATGCATGATTTTTTATTGGTGCTAGTCGACCAACTATCGCAACCGCAACGCAATCATCTTGTAGTTGAAAATTAGTTCTTGTTATTTTTCTCTTCGATTCTAAATCGGCATGAAAACGATCCAAATCAAACCCAAGTGGTACAACATGAATTTTATCTTCCCGACAAATTCGATGCTCCTGACCTAACTCTTTTTTTTGCAAATTACTGATTGCAATTATCCCTGTTGATTTACAAGCCAAAAAGCGCTCAATCACTTTAAAAACACCCGTTTTCACTTTCCCGAAATACGAGTGAAAAACATGCCCATGATACGTATGAATAATCACCGGAACGCCACAACTAGCTGCGGCTAACCGACCTAATGCCCCCGCTTTTGCAGCATGTGTATGAACAATGTCGGGTTGGTATTCTTGAATGATTTGCTTGAACCGTTTGTAGGTTGCATAATCCGATTTTAAATTCGGATTTCGTTGCATTTCCTCAATGATTTCTGGTTTTAAACCGTAAGCTTCTGGAATATGAAGTGAATCCGCTTCTCCTTCTTCTGGCAATCCTCCGATTAATCTTGTTTCAAAATCATCGGATAAAAAACGAGATAAAAATGTGGCGTTATAGGTTGGTCCTCCAATATTGAAGCGATTAATGATTCGTAATACCTTGATCTTTTTCATGAAAAAACTAGTGTGGTTGATCGAAGAATGTTTGCAATTTTAACAAAATCACCTCAAACAGTAAGTTTTAGCGAACAAAATGTTAAAAAGTTTCTCCATTCACCAACCAAAAATATGGATTATTGCTCGATTTTTGCACGAGAATGAAAAAATTCAATGGTATGCTGTTTATTCGCTTTTGTTTAGTGATTATTCCTTTTTTTATTGGTTCCGCTTTGGCTCAATCCAAATTGACAGAAGCATTGAAAAATCTAAATGAAGATCCTGTACTTCGCAATGCCACAATTGGCTTTTGTGCTGTTGAAACCGAAACGGGTAAAATCATTGCCGAAAATCAAGCGAATCTTTCCATTCCAACTGCATCCACCACTAAGCTATTCGCAACTGCTTCTGCAATTGAAATTCTTGGTCCGAATTATGCTCCAACTACCCGCATTTATTTTACCCAAAAACCAGATGCAAATGGTATCGTACTTGGTGATGTTTGGATCCGTGGTGGTGGTGACATTTCTCTGGGAAGTCGGTATTACAACGAATCAGGAAAAGAAGCTGATTTCTTACAAAAATGGGCTGACACGCTGTTTAAAATGGGAGTTAGATCTATTCATGGCGATCTTATTGGTGATGCATCCGAATTTGGATACCAAGGAATTCCAGATGGATGGGGTTGGTCTGATATCGGAAACTACTATGGTTCCGGACCAAGTGGACTTCCTATTTTCGATAATATGCTTCGCTATTATTTTAAAGTGAATGGCAATCTTGGTGCAAAAGCAGAACTTCTCCGAACATTTCCCGAAATCGAAGGCTTGCAATTCAATAGCTATATCGTTGGAAGCAAACAATCGGGCGATAATTCGTATATTTTTGGTGGACCCTTCTCAAATTATCGCTTTGGAAATGGACATTTACCCATCAATTCAAACAATTTCATGGTGAAAGGAAGTTTGCCAGACCCTGAACTTCAATTTGCAACTGAGTTAAGAAAAGCATTGATAGCTCGCGGAATTCAAATTTCAGGAAAAGCAATTGGTGCGCGCAACCTAGAAACGGGAATCGCATGGAAACGCTACTCTACCCTCCATCTTTTCTTCACAAACAAAGGCCAAACTGTTCAATCGATTGCCTTTTGGACCAACCAAAAAAGTGTCAATGTATTTGCTGAGCAACTCGTTTGTTGGATTGGTTATCAAGCAAATGGTCATGGCGATACCGAAAACGGAATCAATCAACTAGAAAAATATTGGAAAGGGAAAATTCCAACGGAAGGTTTGTATCTAACCGATGGAAGTGGTTTATCTAGAAGCAATGCAATCAGTGCGAAACATTTTTGTGATTTATTGGTGTACATGCATCGATCAAAGAACAATCAAACTTTTTTGGAAACACTCCCCATCGCAGGGATTTCTGGAACGCTCAAAGATGTTTGCCAAAATCAAGCTGCTCATGGCAAAATTTATGCAAAAAGCGGTACAATGAAACGCATCAAATCGTATGCAGGATATGCGTTCAATTCCGAAGGAAAAAAGATTGCATTTGCCATTACGATTAATAATTACAACACGTCCAACGAACAAGTATTAAGACGCATTGAAAAAGTGATGAATGCGTTAGTCAGCTAATTCAACTTGTAAGATTTCAGTCCAAAATGCTTCAATTGATTTTCCTTCGCAATCTAACATTTTCGGCACAAGACTAGCTGGCGAAAAACCAGGCGTTGTATTCACTTCAATCACATGAGGAATTCCATTAACCAACATAAAGTCAACCCGTGAAATGGATCTCAATCGAAGTAACTGATAGATTTTCTTTGCTGTATCTTGAACGCGCTGTGTTTCTTCGGGAGAAATACGAGCAGGAGTTATTTCATCTGACTTACCTAAATACTTTGCTTCGAAATCAAAAAAGTCGTTATCCGTTACGATTTCCGTTGGGGGCAATGCATAAATCCCATTCGGTGAACGATAAACACCGCACGTAACTTCTGTTCCAGCTAAAAAAGCTTCCACGACAACTGTTTCGCCTTCTTGAAAAGCCCTTTCCAAAGCAGGACGTAATTCTTTCGCTGTTTTTACTTTCGAAATTCCATAACTTGATCCCGAATCTGCAGGTTTCACAAAACAAGGTAATCCGACTTTTTCAAGAATGTCTGTTTCCGTGAATTCATCAATGCTTCGCAATAAAACTGATTGCGCAACAGGAATGTCAAAACCACGCAAAAATTGATTGCAAAACCACTTGTCAAATGATAATTCAGATGCCAAAGCCCCTGAGTTAATGCACGGTATTCCTCGCATTTCTAACAACGCTTGAATTTTACCGTTCTCTCCCGGATTTCCATGAATATAAATCAACGCAGCATCCAAGTGAATTTGTTCCCCTTCAAACTCGAACGATAAATCCCAAGGAGAAAAAGGAATTCGATGGTTTTTATAAACTGCTGTCCAAGCTTCACGGGTTACTTCAATCAAAAACGCATCATACTTTTTGGGAAAATGAGTTAAAATTGTGTTTGCACTTTTCAGTGAAATCTCAAATTCGGAGGAAAAACCACCACATAAAATACCAATGCGTTTCATGATTGTCATTATTTCTGCGAAAGTAGATGAAAAAACAACCTTTCTATAAAAATTAAACTGAAATTTTGAAAAACACATTGTTTATAAACCTGAGATAATCACTCAATCTTGAAGCAATCGAAAAAATATGTAAGTTTGTGACTAAATAAAAAAAGCACATGGAGTTCTTAATCAAATTAAAGAATTTTATTTTCACAAAGCATTTTCTCAAACATGCTGGATATATTGTATTAATTTACATCGTTGTTGTTGGTGGTACAATTTTGTATCTCGATGCAATGACCAATCATGGACAAAAAATTGATGTTCCAAATTTGGTAGGTAAAAACATCCGTTCTGTTGGGGGAATTATCGAAGAAAAAGGACTTGTTTATGAAGTACTTGACTCCATTTACGAACCGAACAAACCGGAAGGAACCATTTTAAAACAAGATCCAGGACCAACCTCACAAACTACTGTCCACGTCAAAGAAGGAAGAATTATCAAGCTCAGCGTGTCGAAACGCACAGACATGGTTGAAATGCCTTATTTGGTTGAACGTTCATTTCGCTATGCAGAAAGCGTGTTGAAAAACCGAGGTTTGAAATACACAGTTACGTATGAAACAACCACAGAAGCAGACGGTGCCGTTTTGAATCAACGTTATAAAGGTCAATTTATTAAGGAAAAAACAAAAATTCCTCGTGGAGCTGTAATTCAATTAACCGTTGGTAGAAATTCAGGAGGTGAGCCCGTTCAAATTCCGAATTTATATGGACTTACAATAAATGAAGTACGTGAGCGTTTAAATAGCGTACCCAATGTCACCTTGTTCATTAGTTGTGAAGGTTGTGTGACTGCTTCCGACAGTGCTGCTGTTCGTGTTTACAGTCAATCACCTGAATTCATCGAAGGACAGTTAAGTCCAGCTGGAACAACAGTTTCAGTTCAAATGAAAAAAGACTTGGAATAGCATAAACGGATTGAAAAAAACATTCATGTATAAATTTTTATTGCTCTTTATCGCTTCATGCGTTACGATGAATTGGAGTTTTGCTCAACCAGGTGAAGCGCTTTCTCCTTTGGAAACAAATCCTTCCATTTCTTCGTCGAAAATGATTAAAAAATCAGGTGCAAACACCTTTGATTCTACTTTCATTTATACCTCTGACACACTGTCTTTACCCTTATTTGACGAATTTTCTAAAAATAATTTCCAAATTTATTCTGGTGATTATTCCATGCCTGGAGTAACTTCGGATAAGAAATATCTATTAACTGACCAAAACGATGTTCCTCTCGGAAACAATGTGCTTTTCTCACTAAACCCAACATATAGAACGGTTGTAAACATCGCGGAAGGAACAGCTATTCCCAACGAACAACCCGCAATTTCAATTAAAATGGCAGATCTTAGTTTGTATCCTCCGGTTTACAGTACGATAGATGTTTATCCACCCTATAATTTGATTGATACGGTTGACTTTGTAAACGATGTGGATACCACTTTTTTAACCAATAATTTAGTATCACAAGATTCCGCTACCCAATTTTTTGCCACATTGAATGACCCGGGTAAATTTTGGTTGGATGACTATGCTTATCACAATTATCGTTTTGCAGTAAACCCTTGGTCCTTGGGTGTAGTTACTTTTGATGGGATAGATCAGTTCGGTTATCCGTATCAATTCGGGACTGCGGCAACAGGTTATGCTGATTATCTTACATCCAAACCATTACGACTAAATGGCTACACAGGTTTAGATTCTGTTTATTTTAGTTTCTTATACCAAAAAGGTGGATTTGGAGACGCTCCCGAAGACAGCGATTCACTTGTACTCGAATTTTATTCCCCTCAATTTGATCAGTGGACACGCGTTTGGTCGGTGAATGGTGGAGCAACGGAAGATTTTAAATTGGTTCATTTTCCAGTTTACCAAGCAAAATATTTACAAAAAGGATTTCAATTTCGTTTTACCAATTACGGTGGATTATCAGGTAGTTTAGATCATTTCCACATTGACTATGTTCACCTGAGAGCACTTTCTGGTTACCAAGATACATTGTTGAAAGATTTTGCTTTTGTCTATCCTGTCGGATCATTATTGAAAAATTATACCTCCGTTCCGTGGGATCACTACAAAGAAAGTCCAAACGATCGAATGAACGATCAAGTGAAAATTACGGTTCGAAACGGTAGTAATATCCAAGAAAACAGTCAAAACGGTGCGGTACGAATTTCATACAATAATACGGTTGAAAATACATTTGCCTTGTCTAACTTCTTATTGACCAACCAAGATCCTGGACAAAACTATGCTCCAAGAACAGTCTATGAAAGCTTTCATGATTTCAGCGGAGCAAGTCGTTTTGATGAAACAAAAACAGGTGACCAACAAACATTTGCCCTATCTTCGAATGTTTCGGCACAGTTTCCAAATTACGCTCCCAATGATTCGTCTTACAACTTACAGACATTTGCCAATTATTATGCATACGACGACGGAAGTGCAGAACAAGCGTATGGAGTTTATGGTTCACAAGCACGATTAGCTTATCGTTTTACACCGTATGTAGCTGATTCATTGATTGGAATACAAATGCACTTTGTCCCTACGGTGAACGACATGAGCAACAAATTATTTCTTCTCTCCGTTTGGGATGACAACAATGGTAAACCAGGATCCATTTTATACCAAGATGATTTTTTCTTCCCTCGTGAACCTCAATACGAAAGTTCGCGCAATGCATTTACGACTTATTTTCTTAAAGATACCCTTAAATTACCTATTAACGGAACATTCTATGTTGGTTGGAGACAAGTAGATCCGGATCGTTTAAATATTGGTTTTGATCGAAACAACAATGCTTCCTCCAATTTATTTTACAGTTTAGATCAAGAAAACACCTGGGTTCCATCTCAATTCGATGGCGCTATTATGATGCGACCACTTTTTTCAACTGCTTTGGATGCAAGTCTTGGAATTGAACCAATTCAACAAGAAGCATTTCAATTGAACGTCTACCCAAATCCTACAAAAGAAAATATTTCCTTATCTGGAAACAAATTAGAGGGAGAAACATTCGAATTATTCGACCTACAAGGAAAAAAATGGTTGGATTTTGAATGGAAAAACGAAGCCATTTCTGTTTCCGATTTGAGTCCCGGAGTTTATTTTTTACGTGCTACGAATACAGGTACAACCGTGAAATTTATCAAACAATAATGACAGAACACGTAGAAGAATTCGATCAAGAAGAGGAAGAATTATACGAACATCATCGTTTTAAGGCAGACAAAGGGCAAGAAATGATTCGAATCGACAAATTTTTGTTAGATCGAATGCCCAATACTTCACGAAATAAAATCCAACAAGCGGCAAAAAACGGGAATGTACTTGTCAATAAAGTAGTTGTAAAACAAAATTACAAGATCAAACCGGGTGATGAAGTATCCATTGTACTTCCGTATCCTGTTCGAGAAATTGAACTTATCCCGCAAGACATTCCGATTGAGATTGTGTACGAAGACGATCAATTAGTCATTGTCAACAAACCCGCTGATATGGTTGTGCATCCAGGTTACGGAAATTACACAGGCACTTTAGTCAATGCGATGGTCTATCATTTCGATCATTTACCTTCCATGCCAAACGATTATTATGGTCGTCCGGGACTTGTTCATCGCTTAGACAAACACACAACTGGTTTGATGGTAATTGCGAAAACAGAACATGCGCTAACTCACCTTGCGAAACAATTTTATGATCGAACAACCGAACGAAGATACCATGCTTTAGTTTGGGGTGACGTAAAAGAAGATCAAGGTACGATTACAGGTCATATAGGTCGATCGTTGAAAAATCGAAAAGTGATGACGGTATTTGAAGATGGTGAACACGGTAAGCATGCGGTAACACATTACAAAGTAATCGAACGATTTGGACTTGTGACATTAGTAGAATGTAAATTGGAGACAGGACGTACACACCAAATTCGAGCACACATGAAACACATCGGACACCCTTTGTTTCATGATTTAGAATATGGAGGAGACCAAATTGTAAGAGGAACGCTCCATACTAAATACAAGCAGTTTATTGAAAATTGTTTTGAATTAATTCCAGGACAAGCCTTACATGCTAAAACCTTGGGATTAAAGCAACCAGAAACAGGCGAATGGTTGCAATTTGATTCTGAACTTCCGGAAGGATATAAAACCATTCTTCAAAAGTGGAAAAATTACACAACGAATCAATTAGACGAAAACAGTTAAATAATTAACAAAATAATCTATTTTCATTATTCCGTTGTTTATCAGTAGATTAAAGCAAGTGTTAAACAAGAAACCAAGAATTAGCATGTTTTTTTTTGAATTTTATTTACAGAAAATTGTTTAAAAGATAAATTATCACTTAATTCGGGGTTGATTTATGATTATAATTAGAAATTCTATGAACTATAAACTACTGTTGTCGCTTCTATTTGTAAGCTTAGGATGGTTTGCTCAGGCTCAAAAAAATTACGTGAAAGAAGCCCGAACTCTCTATCGTAATCAGGTGTATAAAGATGCCGCTGATAAATGTGAATTGGCTTTCAAAAAAATTCACCGAAAAGGTGCCGCTGCCTTGAGAACAAAAGGAGAGATGGCTTTCAAAGCTGCTGAATCTTACCGTAATCTAGAAGATGCAAAAAACGCAACGGATTGGTATGAAAAAGCTATTTTGTTGAAGTACCAGAAGGAAGTTCCTGAATTGGTTTTCTACAATGCAGAAATGTACATGTTGATGGGTGATTTTGCAAAAGCTAAGAAAAACTATGAAGCATACAAATCAATGGTGCCTAGTGACACACGCGCTGATATTGGTATCGAAAAATGTGTTAAGTTTGATTCATACAAAGCTAATAAAACACGTCACGTTGTTAATTTAGAAGATAAAATCAATACGGAAACATTCGACATGGCTCCTTCTATTGGAGACAAGAAAAGCAACTCTTTGGTTTTTGGTTCAAGTCGTAATGGTTCATCGATGAATGAAAACGATAAGAAAACGGGTCAACTTTACTTGGATTTGTGGGAAGTTGAAAAAGATAGAAAAGGAAATTGGACTGCTCCTAAAGCAATTGAAGGAAAAGGAATCAATACAGATGAACACGAAGGTACAGCTGCTTTTGACTCACGCTACAAAACAATGTTCTTTACACGTTGTCCGAATGAGAAAAAACAACACTTAGGCTGTGATATTTGGGTATCAGAAGGTGGACCAGGAAAATGGGGTGAGCCAGAAAAACTAGATTTGAAAGGTGGAAATGATACTGTTTCTGTTGGACATCCTTGTGTAAGTGACGATGGTAAAACATTGATCTTTGCTTCTGATCTACCAGGTGGTTTCGGTGGAAAAGATTTGTGGATCACAACGTACGATAAAAAAGCGAAAGCTTGGACAACTCCCGTAAACTTAGGATCAGGTATCAACACTCCAGGAAATGAATTATTCCCAACGTTTGCATTAGATGGAAGTTTGATGTATGCTTCGGATGGTTTACCAGGAATGGGTGGATTAGATATGTTTAAAGCAGAACGAGTAGGAACAGAAGACAAATGGGAGAATCCTAAAAACTTTGGTTTCCCTTTAAACTCAGAGCAAAATGATTACCACATCGTTGAGTTAGATGAGCGTCACGGATACTTCACTTCAGAGCGTAAAGGTGTGAAAGGAAAAACAAATCTTCCAGACATCTTTAATTACGAATTACCTCCATTTATTTACGATTTAAAAGTTATTGTATCTGAATTAGGTAAGAAAGAGAAGAAAATTAGTGATTTATCTATCAAAGTAACGGGAACAGATGGATCAACTTGGGAAGGTTTTACAAACAAACAAGGTCAAGTTTTCTGGGATAAGAAAACAAACGGTGAGCGTTATGTAAATGAAAGTGTTTCCTATGATATTGCTGTTGGTACAAAAAAAGGGTACAAAGAAAATAAAACTCCTTACAAGATTACGACAGTTGGAGTTAACGAAAACCAAAGCTTCGTTGTAGAATTACAATTGATTCCTGAAGGTTCTTTCCGTTTACCAGAAGTACGTTATCCATTCAACCAATGGTCTTTGTTAGTTGACTCTTCATTCAATTCAAAAGACTCATTGATGTACGTGTATAACTTATTGCAAGAATATCCAACTATGGTATTGGAACTAAGTTCACATACAGATAGCCGTGGTAATGATGAATACAACCGTATCTTGGCAGATAACCGTGCTAAACAATGTTATATCTTCTTGGTTGATGAAAAAGGTATCGATCCACGTAGAATTGTTCCTGTTGGTCGTGGAGAAAGTCAACCACGTAAAGTATACAACAAAGGAACTGAATGGTCAGAAACAATTCCTGAAGGACAAGAAGGATGGGTAGAAGTTGTTCTAACTGAAGCTTTGATTAACAAATATAAAGCAGATAAAGCAACATTTGAGAAATTACATCAGTTCAATCGTCGAACAGAAGCACGTGTTATCACGATGGAATTCAACGGTGAAACTGCTCCAGTAGCTTCTCCAGAATACAAAAAATTCAGAGATTTGAAAACAGGTAAATACTTGTAAGAAATTCAATTTATAATAAAACGCTATCGGAAACGGTAGCGTTTTTTTTGTTTAGAACCAAGCAAGAACAAAGAAAAAGCGAATATTTCCGAGCATTTTCTTAATTTTGCATTTTTCAATACAATATGTCAGATATTCGATACAACTTACGCGGTGTTTCCGCTGGGAAAGAAGACGTTCACAACGCAATTAAAAACGTAGACAAAGGTCTGTTTCCAAAAGCATTTTGCAAAATTGTTCCCGATTATCTCAGTGGCGACGAAGAGTATTGCATTGTCATGCATGCAGATGGGGCTGGTACAAAATCTTCGCTCGCTTACATGTATTGGAAAGAAACCGGGGATTTATCTGTTTGGAAAGGCATTGCTCAAGATGCCCTTATCATGAATATTGATGATTTACTTTGTGTCGGAGCAACAGATAAAATTCTTTTATCTTCT
>CAYRMV010000055.1:0-19572 GCA_964425255.1 uncultured Flavobacteriales bacterium | reverse complement strand
CGCTGTGAATATATCTACATGGAATCCCAACTCGGTCTAAATATTTTTGAAGTTCTTCCGCCATGCGTTTGGTAAGTGTTGTAACTAAAGTACGTTCGTCTACTTGGCGTCTCTTTTGAATTTCCTCAATTAAATCATCAATTTGATTTAAACTTGGTCTTACTTCAATGATTGGATCCAACAAGCCTGTCGGGCGGATAACTTGTTCAACGATGACACCTTCCGATTTTTGTAATTCGAAATCTGCTGGTGTAGCAGAAACATAAATAACTTGATTCAGTAAGGTTTCAAATTCTTCAAACTTAAGAGGTCTGTTGTCAATAGCTGCTTGAAGGCGAAATCCATAATCAACAAGATTGATTTTTCGTGCTCTATCTCCTCCATACATCGCACGGATTTGTGGAACGGTTACATGGCTTTCGTCAATGACCATCATGAAGTCGTCAGGAAAATAATCAAGTAAACAAAAGGGTCTCGTGCCAGGCTCTCTTTGGTCAAAATAACGCGAATAATTTTCAATTCCAGAACAATAACCGAGTTCTCGTATCATTTCCATGTCATACGAAACACGTTCTTCCAAACGTTTGGCTTCAAGTATCTTTCCTTCTCTTTTGAAGTTTTCAACTTGTGTCACCATATCTTCGCCAATTTGATCGATTGCTTTTCGAGTTGTTTCTGGACTTGAAACAAATATGTTTGCGGGGTAAATATTGATTTCCTCGTATGCTTCAATTTTAGAATTTTGCATGGGATCAATCGCATATATTCCTTCAATATCATCTCCCCAAAATTCGATTCGTATGGCATAATCAGCATAAGCTAAGAAAATATCAATAACATCACCTTTTACTCGAAATGTTCCTCGTTTGAATTCATCGGTAGAACGGGAATATAAGTTTTCTACTAAGCGCAAAAGAAATTTGTTTCGAGAAATACGTTCATTTTTTTTGATATGAATGATGCTGTTTGCAAATTCATTTGGGTTACCGATACCATAAATACAAGAAACAGATGAAACGACAATCACATCTTTTCTCCCAGAAAGTAGGGCAGAAGTTGCTGAAAGGCGAAGTTTTTCCAATTCGTCGTTGATTGCTAAGTCTTTTTCGATAAATGTATCCGTCACCGGCAAGTATGCTTCAGGTTGATAGTAGTCATAATAAGATACAAAATATTCAACCGCATTGTTAGGGAAAAACTGTTTAAATTCCCCGTAAAGTTGTGCTGCTAATGTTTTGTTGTGGGATAAAATAAGTGTTGGTTTTTGAATTTGTTCTATGACATTTGCTATCGTAAACGTTTTACCACTTCCAGTTACACCCATTAAAGTTTGGGCATGAATGTTTTTGTTCACCCCGTCTACTAATTCATGAATTGCTTGAGGCTGATCACCAGTTGGTTTAAATTCGGATACTAATTGAAATTCCATACTATACAAAAGTAAACAAAAGTTGTTTTAGGTCGATTCGAACACTTAATATAAATGTATATTTGCACTTCATTTTTTTAAGTATGATTTGGTTTGGATTTATAGCTTTGGTTTTTGGGTTGTTAGCGCTTGATTTGGGTGTTTTTCACAAATCCAACAAAAAAGTATCCATGAAAGAGTCCCTAGCTTGGACGACAGTTTGGGTAGTGATAGCCTTGGCATTTGGAGGTGTTATTTATTTCTTGTATGATGAAAATATTTATAATTTAAATCCAAATGGTATTTCTGCTCATCAAGCTATGATCGAGTATTATACTGGATATTTGATAGAAGAATCTCTTAGTTTAGATAACATTTTTGTCATTGCAATGATTTTTGCTTATTTCAAAATAGAATCAAAATTTCAGCATAATATTCTTTTTTGGGGAATTATAGGTGCAGTGGTTTTTCGTTTAATAATGATTCTACTTGGAACTGCTTTTGTTGAAAAGTTTGAATGGTCTACGTATGTTTTTGGTGGAATTTTGATCTTTTCTGCTATCAAAATGCTACGTGGAGGTGAAGAAGATAGTGATTTTAAAGAAAGTTTGGGAGTAAAAATATTATCAAAAATATACCCTATTGAATGGGAAAATCAAAATGGGAAATACTTTGTAAAAAGAGGTGGGAAGCGACATGCAACTGTTTTATTTGCTGCATTAATTGTGGTTGAGTTTTCCGATATTTTATTTGCTGTTGATTCTATTCCTGCTATTTTTTCGATAACCAAAGATCCATTTATTGTGTTCACTTCGAATATTTTTGCTATACTTGGTTTACGGAATCTGTATTTTTTCCTATCCAATATGATGGATAAATTTGGTTATATCAAGTATGCTTTGGTTGCTGTTTTACTTTTTGTAGGAATCAAAATGATGGTAGTTCACTACATCAAAATACCAGCATTACTATCATTGGGAGTAATTTTAGGATCCCTTCTTTTAGGGGTTTTAGTTTCCGTTTTGAAATCAACTCCAGAAAAGTAATTACCAATTATCTTTCCAAGAACCATTCTTTTTGATATGTCTTCTAGCATTGAATGAAGGCTCATCAAATGGCTTTACAAATGATACACACACTTCGTGTCCACCGCCACCTTGCTTAAAGCGAGAAAATGATGCTGTTTCGTAATTGTAAATCACACGGAATCCATTGTTGAAGAATACCCCAATTGTTGCAACAGCATTATCGCTGGTTTTGTATCCAATACCAGCCCAAATAAGTTGATTTAAAAGTAAATTAATATCTGCTTGAGCAGCAAATGGACTTCCAAAAACACCCTTTACTTGAGCTGTAGGATATATAATGAAGTCATCGTTTAAACGAAATTTATATCCAGTATTCACATAAAAATGATTTCGTTTGATATCAAACAGTTTATCTTCGTTTGCCAAATAGTTCGAAAAAATATGTGGAATACTCATGTTGAACATGAAGTTGCGTGAACTAAGTGAAAGTCCTGTTCCAAGATTTAGTCCATGAGTTGCAATTCCACCGTCTGTCAAAAGTGGTTCGTTAGCATCAAAGTATGTAAATGTATTTTCGGAAAGACTTTGTTGCTGATAACCTGCTCGAACACCCATTCCAAGTGCCATTTTTTCGCCCAACCAAACGTGGTACATGTAATTGACGTTCGCGTCTAATTGATTGAATTTGTTAAAATTATCATTTTGTACACTGAATCCGAAACCATGATTTCTACTGAAATTAAAAAATCCATTAGTATAGATTGAAATAGGGCTAGTGTTTTGTCGAGCAAATTGCCTTCTGTAGCCAGCATATATACCGTATTCACTCGTAATATCGATCCATCCAGGATTTGAAATCCCTGGATTGATCATGTAAAGGTTATATGTTGTTTGATTTTGAGCTGTTGTAAAAAGAGGTGAAATCAACCCTAGAAACAATATGATTTTTTTCATTTTAATTAGCGTTTGAGTGTGATTTTTCCTGTGAATGTTGAAGCTTCCCCGTCAAAAAATTGATAAAAATAAGTTCCCTCAGATAGTTTTGTGTCTACAATTCCTCCTTTTGAGTTTCCATTCCAATCATTTAAGTAATTGGTAGTTGAATAAACCAATTCTCCCCATCGATTAAATACTTTTAATTCATTATTTGGATATAATTCGATGTTTTGAATGATGAAAGTATCGTTGTGACCATCCCCGTTTGGACTAAAAAAGTCTGCAAATATCAGTGGATTTTTGGTTTCTTCATCTTGAGAAAATCCATTAGTCGCAAAAAAGAATGTTTGCAACAAGCATGAAATCACGAGTACCTTCATCGTTGTTTGATTGAATTTTGTTCTTGCAAATTTGGGCTTTTTTCAGCAATAAATGACCAATAATAGATTAAAATTCGATGGCTTTGTCCATTTCAAAGATTGGATTGAACATTATTTCACCAGTTTGTTTTTTGAAAACTGATTTCTGAACATCCAACATCATTTCCATTTGATAGTTTTTATCATGTTTCACGAATACATTACATTCTAAGTAGGCAAATGTTTCTCCCTCACTGGTTTTGGAAAGTGAAAACATGTTTCCATAAGCGTCCGTTAACTGATTTTTGTCGCCTAGTTTAACTCGTATGCGTGAAATACGTCCAACGGGATATTCTTTGAGTGAACTCATTACATCTTCATCAAAAGAGCAATGTTTTTTTCGAAACAGTGGTGTTTCGGCATTGATCCAGTCAGCTGTTTGATTTTCATTTTCGGAATAAAAGAAATCAACTGATTTTAGATCCAACTCAATCTTTCCAATAGATGGATGATTTTTAATTTTAAGTACCAATTCGATTGGACTTTTTTCTTGAAAAACTTTTTTTTGGCAACCAAAAGATAAACCAATCAAGCAAATTCCTAGAATGAGAGATACGTGGAGCGTTTTCATAATTAATTTTGTTTTGAAGTTGAATATCCTTGTCTCATAATCGTGCCTTTTTGGATGTCTCCCTGTTATTTGCCAGGAAAACAGTGGTTTATTTTTTGTTTCCTATTTTTGCCAATAGATTTTGTGTATCATTTTAATGCATTATTTTTTACGATTGACACACAGTGATTCATTTTGAAAATGGTTAATTTGATTTATTTCCTTTTATCGGCGAGATTCCATTGTATCTTTGTTCTATGGATTTTCCTCGAAAAATTATACATGTAGATATGGATGCATTTTATGCCTCTGTTGAACAATTGGATAATCCTGCATTAAGAGGAAAACCGGTTGCTGTTGGTGGAAATTCTCAACGAGGTGTGATTTCAGCAGCTAGTTATGAAGCGCGAAAATTTGGTGTAAAATCAGCGATGAGCTCAAAAATTGCAGCGCAAAAATGTCCTCATTTGATTTTTGTTCGTCATCGATTTGATCGTTACAAAGAAATTTCGGATCAAGTACGTGAAATTTTTCAACGTTATACTGATTTAATCGAACCATTGTCCTTAGATGAAGCATATTTGGATGTGACTTACAACAAATTACAACTCCCATCGGCTACATTTGTGGCTCAAGCAATAAAAAATGATATTCGGAATGAATTGGGCTTAATTGCTTCTGCCGGAGTTTCGTACAACAAATTTTTGGCAAAAATGGCTTCGGATCAAGACAAGCCTGATGGACTTTTCATCATCCGACCAAAAGATGCGCTTTCCTTTTTGGATAACTTACCCATAGATCGTTTTTATGGAGTAGGAAAAGTAACTGCACAACGGATGCATGAACTCGGGATTTACTATGGAAAAGATTTGAAAGAAAGGTCTTTAAGTGATTTGATTCAATGGTTTGGTAAATCGGGTAAGTTTTTTTATCACGTTGTTCGTGGAATTGATAATCGCCAAGTGATTTCAGAAAGAGAACGAAAAAGTTTGGCGGCTGAAAGAACGTTTATGTCCGATATTGCAACAGAATTTGAGTTTAAACAAGAAGCGAGTCGGGTGCTTGAAATTTTTTGGCAACGGTATCAGCGTTTTGCTATTCCGGGTAAAACCTTAACGATGAAAGTCAAATTTTCTGATTTTACAGTTCAAACTCGATCTCAAACTTTTGCTCAACCATTAGCTGATTTAAAGGTAATTCAATCAGAAGCGAAACACTTACAATCCCTTTTTCTCCCTTTGGAACTTCCTGTCCGTTTGATTGGATTTCAAGTTTCTGGTTTTGTTCAAGAAGAGGAAGAGTCTGGTTTTGCTGAACAACTTACCTTGGATTTTTAACAAAAAAAAGTTGCTTGAATTTTGTCCAAGCAACTCTGAATTTATAGTTTTAAAATCGATTAATCCAAGATTTCAATTGAATCAATGCTGTCTCCTTGACGAATAGCATCAATTACATCTAAACCTTCAATTACTTTACCAAAACATGTGTGGTTACGATCTAAATGTGCTGTGTTTGTGCGAGAATGACACACAAAAAACTGTGATCCCCCTGTATTTCTACCTGCATGAGCCATAGATAAAACGCCACGATCATGGTATTGATTGTCACCAGTCAATTCACAGTCGATTTTGTACCCGGGCCCACCTGTACCTGGCATTCCTTTCGCTCCTTCACGTGAATTTGGACACCCACCTTGAATCACGAAATCAGGCAAAACACGGTGCCATTTTAATCCGTCGTAGTATCCTTCTTTTGCTAATTTAACAAAGTTTGCTACAGTATTTGGAGCATCTTTATCATAAAAAGACACTTTCATTTCTCCTTTGTTGGTTTTTATAATTGCTTCCATTGATGAAAATTTTTGTGCAAAGATACGGATTACTTAAACGTAATTTTCTCCCAAATAGGAATTCCATTTACCTAGGTAATTATTTCGAGTTAAACAATCTTTTATTTGTACATTTGCACATGCAAAAGAAAACCATACATCGTGCACAAAGCGGGCTTTTTTCAGCCATTTCCAATGATTTAGTATATCACCAAGAAAAATTTCAAGCGCTGATTTCTCAGCCTTTCAACAAAGAAGCTTTTGCGAAACAAATTGAGACGAAAACGACACATTTCCAGCAAAATGACCGGGATGTTTTAGTTCAAGCGCTTCATGCGAAATACCAATCGCTTGATTTGACAAATGAACCAATTGTTCTTAATCAGATTGCTCGTTTGAAAGAGGCAAATACTTTTACTGTTACAACAGGACATCAGTTAAATCTATTTACTGGAACACTTTATTTTGTTTATAAAATTCTTCATGTCATTCAACTTGCTAAATCTTTGAAAGAGAGTTATCCTGACTTTCATTTTGTTCCCGTTTATTGGATGGCATCCGAAGACCATGATTTTCAGGAGATCAATCATACGCGTTTGTTCAACAAAGAAATTCGTTGGGAAAATGATTTTGGTGGTGCAGTTGGTCGATATCCACTCGAAAATTGGAGTGAAATACAAGCAGAACTCAAACAATTTTTCGCCAATCATCCAGATTCAGAAATACATCATTTAATTGATTCTTACAATGGTGAAAACCTTTCTGAAGCGACTTTCCGTTTGGTACATGCTTTATTTGCAAAAGAAGGTTTGGTGATTGTTGAGCCAGATTGTTTCGAATTGAAACAACAAATGGTTCCGATTTTTAAACAGGAAATTCAAGCTCAAATGGCCGAAAAAAAGGTCTTTGATGCGAATAAAGAATTGGAACAACTCGGGTTTCAACCGCAAGTATTTCCAAGACCGATTAATTTGTTTCATTTATCCGATGGGAAACGTACTCGGATGATTCCAGAAGAAAATGGGATTTCTGTGGAAGGTATTGGAACATATTCTGTCAATGAGTGGATTCAAAAATTGGAGCAAAATCCAAAGGACTTTTCACCCAATGTCGTGTTGCGTCCCGTTTATCAAGAACGAGTTTTACCGAATTTGGCTTACGTTGGTGGCGGTGGTGAAATGGCTTATTGGTTGCAGTTAAAAGGCGTTTTTGATTTGTATTCGATTCCATACCCCTTAATTCAAGTGAGAAATTCGCTTCAGTTAATTGATCCAACGACAAGTAAGAAAATGGAAAAAATTCAATTGCAAGTGGAAGATCTTTTTACGGATTTGCAGGCAATGAAAAAAGAATTTGTTATTCAAGAGTCGGGAGATTCACTTGATTTTACTGAACTTCATCAAGCAACGTTACAATTAGAAAAAGCAATTTCGGAGAAAGTTTCTTTAGTTGATTCCAATTTGCATGGTTTTGCACAAGCTGAAATCACTAAATTGAATAAACAGATGGAGCAGTTGCAAGAAAAATTAATCAAACATCAAAAAAATCAGTTTCAAGCAATTCTAAAGCATTTTGATGATGTACAAAATAGAATGTTTCCGCAAGGTGGAGTGCAAGAGCGAAAAGAAAATTTTTTCAGTTTTTGTGGTTCAGGAGAGGTTTTTTCGATGCTCGAACTTTTAAAAGAGGCAATTAATCCTTGGGAAAACGATTTAATTGTGCTCAATTTGGAGTAGTTTTACAACGCTAAAATTGAAATAAAACCACTATTTTGACGTTAAAGACGAGCATGAGACTTTTGAAAAAACATATTTTATTTTTTATTTTCTGGTTGACAACTTTTTTGTCATTTGCTCAAACAGGAACAATAAAGGGAAAATGTGTGGACCAAAAAGGGAAACCTGTTGAACATGTACAAATTGGAATAACAGGAAATTACAATCGATTCGTTGTTTCAAATCAAGCAGGAGAGTATCAATTAGAGTTGCTAGCGGATACGATTTTTCAGCTGATTTTTCGTTATTCTGATTTAGAAGAAAGACGCATTGTTTCGGTCGAAAATGGAAAAACAAAACGATTAAATGATATAATTTTTAATATCGTAGAACTCGAAGGTGCACTTGTAACAGCCAAAGAAGTACCCATTTCTTTTTCGCAGTTAGAACCTTTGGATTTTCAGTTATTGAATACACCTGTTGAGCGAGCTTTAACGTTCACAACAGCAGCAAGTTCCAACAACGAATTGACCTCTAATTACAATGTTCGAGGAGGAAGTTATGATGAAAATCTCGTTTATGTCAACGGTTTTTTGATTAATCGTCCGTTCTTGACTCGTTCTGGTCAACAAGAAGGTCTGAGCTTTATCCATTCGGCATTGGTAAAAGATGTTCGTTTTAGTGGAGGTGGTTTTGACGCGCGCTTTGGAGATAAATTGAGTTCAGTATTAGACATTGACTACGTGATACCCGATTCGTTGAATGCTTCTGCAATGGTTTCTTTATTGGGTGTGGAAGCGCATATCGCACAAAGAGTAAATCCAAGATTTAATTATTTGGTTGGTACTCGTTACCGTGCAAATGGTTATTTGTTGAATTCCCTTCCAACGAAAGGCGCATACAATCCTGTTTTTTGGGATGCACAAGCCATGACCAATTTCTACATTACAGAAAACTTGGTTTGGTCAAACATGGTCCATTTTTCTTCAAATAATTTCCGATTTCAACCACAAACCCAAGAAACCGATTTTGGAACGGTCAATGAAGCATATACTTTTAATGTTTATTTTGAAGGACAAGAGCAAACACGTTTTTTAACCATGACGGGAGCTTCTGCCTTAAAATGGAAACCGAACAAAAAAGTTGATTTGGATTTTTACGCGAGTGTTTTCAATACCAATGAACAGGAATACTTTGATATTTTAGGACAATATTTTATCAATTTATTAGAAAAAGATCCTTCCAAAGAAGAATACGGTGATTCAATTGCCACCGTTGGAATTGGAAGTTTCATGAATCACGCCCGAAATCAATTAAAGGCTACCATTATCAATGTGTATCACAATGGAACGTATCGTTTGAAAGAAAATCACAAATTGATGTGGGGATTAGGTTATCAACATGATTTGTTCAACGACCGATTAAGCGAGTGGCGACTGATTGATTCTGCGGGGTATAGTTTACCTCAAACAGGAAATCAAACGGGTGAAATTCAATTGTATGAAGTAATTAAAGGAAAGTTAGAGCTAGAAAATCAACGGGTCAATTCTTATTTTCAACATTCGTGGGATTTTAAAAAGGAAAAACGGGATTTTCCGATTCGTGTAAAAGACATTGTTCGAAATACTGCTGGTGAAAAAGTTGTTACTTGGAAAAATGACACCGTTTTATCTTCTTTCAATCGCTTTCAACTCAACACGGGGATTCGTTCAGGATACACAGTTGTGAACAATGAATTTTACATTACTCCAAGAGCATCTTTCGTTTATTTTCCGCGAACGTATATGTTGCAAAATGGCAAAGTGAGAAGAAGATCAACTCAAATTCGTTTTTCGACAGGAATGTATTACCAACCTCCTTTCTATCGTGAATTTAGAACTTTTGACGGTCAATTGAATACACAAGTAAAATCGCAAAAGTCAGTGCATGTTGTTTTAGGTGGAGATTATCCTTTCCAAATGTGGGAACGCGATGTACCCTTCAAGTTGACTGCTGAATTGTTTTACAAATATTTGTGGGACGTAAATCCGTATGAAGTCGACAATGTACGTACACGATACTATGCTGAAAACAATGCGGTTGCATATGCTTATGGCGCTGATTTCAATGTGCATGGACAATTTGTACCAGGAATAGAATCGTATTTTAAAGTTGGTTTTTTGTCTACAAAAGAAGATATTTTGACAGATTCTTACAAGGAATATTACAATGCAGCAGGTGAAAAAATTGTGTTTGGTTTTAGCGATGACCAAGTAGTTGTTGATAGTGCTACGATTAGACCAGGTTATATTCCAAGACCGACTGATCAATGGATGAATTTTGCGATTCTATTTCAAGATCGAATGCCAAAATTAGAAAAATTAAGTGCCCAACTTGGATTCATGTTTAACACACGCCTTCCTTACGGACCACCTGATTTTGAACGTTACAAAGATACCTTGCGACAAAAATCCTATTTCCGTGTCGATTTGGGACTTTCGTATGATTTTATGTATGGAAAGAAAGTCAGAGATTCTCGTTTTGAACGACTTTTTGAAGATGCAATCGTTTCGTTTGAAGTATTTAATTTGATGGGTGTAAACAATGTTTTGTCTATGCAATGGATTCAAGATGTGGGAGGAAAATACTATGCGATTCCCAATTATTTGACACAACGTCGATTTAATCTAAAGTTGATTCTTCGAATCTGAAACAGCGATTTCTAACTATTTAATTTATTTTTCATGCATTTTATTCCATCAACACTACTCGCTTTTTGTGGATTTTTCCTTACCCAAGTAACAGTTTTGGGTCAAATTGATGAACCAACCTGGAAACCTGTGATCAAAAAAATGAAAAAAGCTGAAAAGTATGTTTCTCGCTATGTTTCTCAGGATACATTGTTAGAAAATGATTCATATTCCTTGTTTTTACGTTGGGAAAAAGATCCAAACAAACCTTATTTGATTTTAATTCATGGAATGGGCTTGAACGGAAGTACGATGTGGAAAAGTCAAGTTGAATCACTTTCTGAATCGTATAACTTAATCATTCCAGATTTAATCGGTTATGGAAAAAGTGAAATGAAACAAACGGATTACACCCCTGAATTCCAAGTAAAATCTATTTTTCATGCGCTTTCAGCTATTGGAGTTCACGGCAAAGTCCATGTTTTGGGATTTAGTTATGGAGGTTTAGTGGCTGCATTAAGTCAAAAAATGTATCCAAATCGAGTTGATAAGATAATCGTTTGTGATGCGCCAGTAAAATATTTCACAGCTCAATTGGCAGATAGTATGGCCAAAAACGCAGGATTGGATAGCATTCAACAAATTATTGTGCCACAAACTGTTTTGGAAGCACGAAAAATGCTACAAGTAATGACGGCTAAAAAAGTAAATGCACCTGATCCAATTATGGAGAAAGTTAGAAAGAATGTTTTTGCTCTGAATAGTACAGTAAAATATGGGCAAATGACACATTTACAGCAAAATGTGTATCATTATAATACATTGAACTATCAATTAATTGGATCTAAAACGACTTTTCTATGGGGTTCGCAAGATGGAGTTATACCGCCTGTTGTGGGTCAAAAATTACATGTACTTTATCCTGAATCTTCGTTTTATATTTTTGAAGGAGGAAAACACGACATTCATGTATTTGATTCAAAACGATTTAATGAACTAGTGTTAAAAGAGTTAATGGAGTAAGTTAATCTTCTTTTGGCACAACATATACCTTAAAACGCAATTCAGTTTTCTTTTTCTTAGCGTTAGATTGGATGGTGATGATTCGATCTTGCTGGTAGTATTTTCCATTTGAGTCAAAAGTAACTTCAATGGAGTCGGTTTTTCCTGGAGCAATCGGATAACCAGGGAGTTTAACTTTTGTACAGGAACATGTTACGGCAAAGCTTTCCAAAATAAGGGGAGCATTTCCTGTATTGGTAAATCGGTAATAATGTGTTAGTACTTTTCCTTCGTTGGTTTTTGGGAATTTATGAAGGGGTTTTTCTAACGAAAATTCCGCCACTTGACCGAAGCCAAGGGCGGAACTCATCAAAATTATAAGTATGGCAAATGCCGACTTCATCGTTTTTTATTTTGTACCTGGGCCAGCATTGTTAACTGGAGAAGTTGACTCAGGAGCAGGACCTACATTTCCTTTGATACGAATCACTTTGCTTGGCTCATTTACCGCATTTGAGCTAATCGTAACGTTTTTGTTGATTGCACCTGGACGTTTTGTGTCATATTTAACTGTAATTTCAGCTTTTGCACCTGGAGCAATTGGTTCTTTCGGCCAAGAAGGAACTGTACAACCACAAGATCCAACAGCATTTGAAATAATTAATGGTGCATTTCCTGTATTTTTGAAAGTAAATGTACACGTTCCATTTGCACCATATTTGATGTTTCCGTAATCGTGAACTTCTTTTTCAAAGTCAATTTTTGCTCCGCTTTCTGGTTGAGCTAATGCAGTTGTTGAAAATGCCATTGCAACTGCTACCATCATAAAAGATACTAATTTTTTCATCTTTAATATTTTTTTGTCCGTTTCTGTTATTCAAATATAGAACACTTTTTTCTGTTCTAATTCCTTTTAACACAACATTAACGTCTGTTATTTTTTCGTTATTGCATTCATTTGCATTTCGATCATCTGATCAAAAGTTTTGTCTAAATGCTTTAAACGGAAAGCAACCATGTCTTTTGTTTCAGAAGGAAGTTTAGGAAATTCGTTCAATAATTTACTGTAATATAAACGCACTTTCGCAGTGTCTCGAAGCATAACATCGTATGTTGAGCCCAAACTCAAATAGATATTTGCTCGTCCTTTGTAATCGGGGTACTTTTGCAACAAAGTGTCACCATACTGAACCGATAAATCATATACCTTTTCTTGCAAATACAATTGATGTACACGATCTAAACATTCAGCAGCGTAGGCGTCTTTTGGAAAAGCATGGTAATAAGCTAAATATCGGTTAACTGTTTCA
Organism: uncultured Flavobacteriales bacterium; assembly: GCA_964425255.1. Lineage (GTDB taxonomy): Bacteria > Bacteroidota > Bacteroidia > Flavobacteriales_D > Crocinitomicaceae > CAYRMV01. Next base: position 6,707 of record CAYRMV010000055.1, on the reverse strand, counting down.
TAGATTGCTAAAGAAGGAACTTTATCTAATTTTCCATTCATCACATCATCAAACATCAATTGCAAACTGTCATTCATTTGATTGATGGCTGTTTTCATTTCTTGTTGACTTGGAGTACCCGTTTTTGTCTCTTCACCACCACAAGCTGCGATAATTAGTGCAACGAAGATTAAAAAGCTATATTTCATCATGTCTAATTTTTAGGTTTATCTTCCTTTTTTAACGTTTGGAAACTTCATTTTGTAACTCACACTTATTTCTCCTTTGGAGATATTTGTCAGCTTTTTTGTTAGTAGTCGACGTTTTAAACTCGATAAATGATCTGTAAATAGCGTTCCTTCAATGTGGTCGTATTCATGTTGAATAATTCGCGCTTTGTATCCATCAAAGGTTTCTTCATGTGCTTGAAAGTTTTCATCGAGGTAGGAAATTCGAATGGTTTCGTGACGAAAAACTTCTTCTCGAATTTTTGGAATACTCAAACAACCTTCAAAAAAGCCCCATTCTTCACCAGATTCTTCGTGAATTATCGGGTTGATAAATACCTTTTTGAAACCTTCCATCCCTGCTGCACGCGGATCTTCATCTTCATCTTCATCTGTTTCAGCAAATGGGCTACCATCTACAACAAACAGTCGGATTGATTTTCCAATTTGAGGTGCAGCCAAACCAACGCCTTGTGCTTGATACATCGTGTCAAACATGTCTGAAATCAATTGTTCCAATCCAGGATATTCCGCATTTATTTCTTCTGCTCTTTTTTTCAAAACGGCATCACCGTATGCTACAATGGGTAGAATCATATTTTTTATTTCTGAGGTACAAAATTACAAAGTTTCTGGCTGATTTTCTGAGTTTACAACAGCTAATGAAGGATTATCTTGTATTTCACCTTCCTTTGACACATGATTTTGACTTGTTGTCTTTAATGTCCATCGGAGCAAAAGCAATGCTAAAATAGCAAAACCTGCGTTCATGAAATACGAAATTCCGGATCGATAATCGCCTAAAAACGTAAAGAAAACCGCTTGAGCATAGATGGATGTAGAGATTATCGGACTTATTATTTCAGATAAACTCATCAAACTGGTAAATACTCCTTGAAGTTCTCCTTGTTCATTAGCGGCTGTTTGACCAGAAATTAGTGATCGAATTGCGGGGTCGATAATTCCAGCTAAGGCGTAAGGAAGAATAAGCGCATACATCATCCAACCTTTTGAGATAATTCCGAAGAAAATACACGTCAAAGCTAAAGTAGCAATTCCAAGCGTAGCAGCACCACGTTCTTTTAATGTTTTGACCAACCAACCAGAAAGACCACCTTGAATTACACCAAAACAAATTCCAACAACAGCAAGCGAGTAACCAATTTCTTTTTCTGTCCAAGCAAATTTTTCCATGGCATAATAATTCCAAACTGCGTGAACACCCATGTTGGCAATCATGACTAAAAAAGTGACAAAAAATAAATACTTCATCTTTTTAAATCGTGCCATTTGTTTCACTGCTCCCAGTGGGTTTGCTCTTTTCCAGTCAAATTTTCTGCGTTGATTTTCTGAAAGGGATTCTTTTAAAACAAAAAATCCAAAAGCAAAATTTGCTAGTGATAAAATTGCTGCTGCAAGAAATGGCGCGCGAGAACCAAAATCTGTTAATAAACCTCCAATTGCTGGTCCAATAATGAAACCAAGACCGAAAGCAGCTCCAATGAAGCCAAAGTTTTTTGCTCGATCTTCATCCGTAGAAATGTCGGCAATATATGCAGCTGCCGATGTAAAACTAGCACCAAACATACCTGCAATCATTCTCCCGAGAAAAAGCCACCACAAATTGGGAGCGAAAAACATGAATAAATAATCGATTCCCATTCCACAAACAGAAATAAGTAAGATAGGTCGACGACCGAATCGATCACTTAAATTACCAATTAAAGGAGAAAATAAAAATTGCATTAAAGCATAACTCGCTAAAATAGGGCCGTAATATGCTTTGGATGCTTCTACAGACAAATTTGTGGTTTCGGCAACCAATGTGGGAAAGGAAGGAATAATAATTCCAATTCCGATTGAATCTAAGCAAATGGTAATGAGAATAAATAGGAGAGAAGAATTTTTCGATTTCATTGTGCAAAGATAGAATGAAATCTGTTTACCCTTGATTTTCTAATTTTAGAAACCAGAAAAATTATTCAATTATTTTAATTTCAACCCGTCTGTTTGCTTGTTCTTCATAGGCAAATTTAGGTTTTGCATAGATGGGCATTGTTCCACCGTAACCCTTGTGTGTCATTCTGTCTTTGCTAATTCCAGCATCGACCAAATAGTTATAAACGCGTTTTGCACGCGCTTCGGAAAGTCTCATTGCGGCAAACGATGTTTCTTCTCCAGCAGCAAAAACATGCCCTTGAATTTCAATCTTCACCCCTGAGTTGAGTACAAGGAAATCTTTCAATCGTTTCAATTTTAAGTCGGCACTAGAAAGAAATTCACTGGAACCTGGAATAAATTCGATTTCTTCAATTTTGAATGTTTTTCCTTCACCAACGGGTTGAAGGTAAATCACCAATTCATGGTCAGAACCTGAGGAGATTGGCTCTTGTCGGTCATTGAAAAAATACCCTGGCGCATCGCATTTGATATCTAATTTTGCAGCTCGATCGATGGTGAAATAAAAATCCGATCCATTGTACAACCCAGTTAGAGTTTTGTGACCACTAATATTGAGATCAGCAACTATGGGATTTCCTGTTTCGATATCTCTAACTTGAATGTTTAAGGTTGGATTATCATTTTGTTTCCTTAAATCTACTGTTTTTTCAGAATTCACTTTAGAGTTAGGGCTATTTTGTGATTCGAATTGAATTTTAAATTCGGCAAAATTTTTCCCTTTCTCCATAGACTGAAAGAAAATCACGATTTGTTTGTCTTTTTTTAATTCAATCGGGTAGAGGTGATTTTCATCAACAAGTAAAGACAAGCCAATTTCAGACGTTTTTGGATTGGCAATTAAACGTTTGATTTCAGCTGTTCCGTGAAAAACAGAAGAACAAATATCTTGTTTTGTATCTTCTTCATTTTGAAAGATGATTAATTGCAGTTTTCCTTGTAGGGATTTTGCATCTATAGAAAAACGACCATCATGTGGAGCAGTGAAATAGAACCAAGCACTGTTTTTTTCTGGAATGTTTTTCAAGGAAGGATAATTGGTCAAATCTTCAACAATACCGTTTCCGCCGGTAAACTGAAATGAATAGCTCCCGGGATTCGAAATGACCGTGGCACCATTGCAATCAGCGATATTTTCAGACGATAAAGCCTGAGTTTGCGCAGTAGAATGATGCAGACCAAGTATAAATAAGAGAAAAAATAAAAGTCTCATTATTAAATTACTATAGGACAAATTTATACATTTTAGTTTTATTATCTTTCAATTTTTCTGTTTTTCTTGAAATCTAAGTAACTTTGTTCGATGCAAAATTGGTACCAAAAGTTAGGTGATACACAATTAAAAAAGCTCGTTCAAGCCTTTTATGAACGGGTATATTCAAGTGAATTGATTTCACATTTGTTTCAAAATCCACGCAATGAAGTAGAAGCAAAGCAATTTGCATTTTTATCTCAGTTTTTGGGTGGCCCTCAACGTTATCTTCAACAATATGGTGTTCCAAAAATGCGTTTTCGGCATTTACCCCATGCGATTGATCAAACTGCCAAAGACGAATGGTTACGATGTATGTACGAAGCAATTCAAACATTAGATTTAAACGAAGAAGAGAAAAAAGCTCTTTGGACAACTTTTGTTCCTCTTGCCAATCACATGGTGAACCGTTAAGGAATGACTAACTGTATGTTTCCCTTAATGTTAGCGCGGAGTAATAAATAGTCGGATTGAGGTACAACTGAATTTATTTGGATGGAATGAAATTTTCCTTTCAATTGAAAGCCAGATTGATTCATTGAATTTATTTCTTTTTCCAATGATTTTCTTGCGTCTTCAAGCATTTTTTTCAAGGAGTATGAGAATTCATTTTCCACTTTTTCAGTAATTCGTTTATTTAAAATCCATTTGGCGGACTTCATCAATACATGCTTTGTTTCCAAATCAAAATCTACATTTTTAAATCGAATTTCGGTCCCAGTACTATCAAAGATCGGTGTTGCTTGAAAAAAAAGTGTTCCTTTTTTGTTGCCAGAAAATTGAACTTTTAATATGAATTTTTCTTCGTTTGTTCCAGCAATTTCTACTTGATCCATAACAAAAGTTCGACCTTTTAAAATCATTGATTGTTGATTCAAATGAGTTGCCAATAGGCGATTGATTGAATCATACGTTCCGTGTAAGTCAATGAATAAGTTAAAATCGGAAGGAGTTTCTGGGGCTTCGTTTGGCGGCGTTGGAGTTGGTGTTAGTATTGGCTTCGTAAAATCAACAACGGGTTGCATGCCGATAACAACTTGAAGATTCAGCTTTTTTTGATCAAATTGCATCCGTTTTACTCCGAGTGAATTGGGTTGAATGGATAAAAATCCATATTCTTTCATAGAAATGGGATCTTGCAAACTTTTCCAAAGACCATCGATTTCTTTTTTTAAAGGATAGTTGGCAATTTGCTTATCAATGTCTTTGGCTACTTCAATTAGTTGCTTGTTTACCTCTTCTGTCACATGGTCTGTGGCGTTGTATTGAACGAAAGTGATGTTGCAAGGGTCAATTGGGGTTAATTCTTTTAACGTTGTTTTTGCTTGTAAACTCCAACTTTTTTGAAGAGATAAATCCGTTTCATAGCTCAATTTTATTCGTCTCATGGATTCTCCATTTTCTCCACAGGAAGCATAAACTCGTGGAATAACACAGTTGGAATTGGAGCTAAAAATCCCAGTACATTTGGGACAATAATTGATTTTTAATCCGTATTTCCCTTCAACAGAATACGATATTCTAGAACCAAAACCTGAAAATTCAATCGGTTTACGCTGAAAACGATACGAAAAGCTCATACCTTCACATTGTTCTTCTTTTCCATCCATTTGCATGGGGACTTGCTTTTCGAGTTCGAATAGATAGGGTTTTAAATTGATTTCGATTGGAACGGATATATACGAGATAGGTTGAACTATCGGGTTGATTTTCGCAATACTACTTTCTGGTTTTTTGGGAGCAATGGTGCCACAACTTGCAAGAAAGATGACACAAAAGAAGGATTTTAGGTTTTTCATTTTTTCTTTCTTTTAAATATCCCAGCTTGCACAGCATAGATTTGATGTGTATCTACCGGAAAGGGGTTTTCTAAATCATTGGTCGGTTGATAGACAGTTTGGAGTGTTGGATTCAATTTACTGCAAATAATTTCGTAGTATAACTCGTCTTGATTTCGTTTTTCCAACCGCGTTTGAAATAGAAGTGAATCAAGTTGAAATTGTCCAATGAGTATATTGTTCATCCATTTCTCTTGAATTTGAATACCATTTTTTTCATCCACATAAAATGTATGGGCAAGTATTGAGTCTTGTTTTAATAGGTAGTCTTTGGTAGTAGTACCCCATTTTTTACTCGAATAGGTCATCTTAAAAGTCCAAGTTAGTGGGTTATCTGTAGGAAGAAATTCGAGTAAAGTGGGTACTGTATCCATTTTGTTGTGTTCTCCAAAAATGATGTAGTTTCCTTCATACGTTCCGAGCCATGAATGTGGGAATTGTTCTTGTGAAAAAGTATAGGAAATCGAAAGGAGAAAGATAAGAGCAAATGATATTCGTTTCATACGACAAAGCTAAATAAAAAATCCCCCGAAAAAATCGAGGGATTGCAATTTATCAACTTAACAACGAGTTGAATATACCATTGTTGTACCTGTTTTAAGCCATTTTTGCTTGAAGTCCACGATCAAGAGCATCTAGGAATTCTTCCGTATACACATAGTGATCGCCGTGACTTACTTTGTTTCCATGAATACAAACAGCTAAATCTTTTGTCATAATTCCTGATTCTACCGTTTCGATACAAACTGCTTCTAAGGCATTACAGAAGTCAATCAATTCTTGGTTTCCGTCTAGTTTTCCACGGAAAGCCAATCCACGTGTCCAAGCAAAAATAGATGCAATTGGATTTGTTGACGTTTTCTTTCCTGCTTGGTGATCACGATAATGACGTGTTACTGTACCATGTGCAGCTTCCGATTCCATGATTTTTCCATCTGGCGTAATCAAAACGGAAGTCATTAATCCAAGTGAACCAAAACCTTGAGCTACTGTATCTGATTGAACATCTCCATCATAGTTTTTACAAGCCCAAACGAAATTTCCATTCCATTTCAATGCAGAAGCAACCATGTCATCAATCAAACGGTGTTCGTAAATAATCCCTGCAGCTTCAAATTGAGCTTTGAATTCGTTTTGATAAATAGTCTCAAAAATATCTTTGAAACGACCGTCGTATTTCTTCAAAATGGTGTTTTTTGTGGAAAGAAACAAAGGCCATTTTTTTGTCAAAGCCATATTAAAACAGCTACGAGCAAATCCTTCAATGGATTCATCTGTATTATACATAGCCATTCCAACTCCGTCTCCTTTGAAATTGTATACATCAAATGTTTGAACTTCTCCACCATCTTCTGGTGTAAAAGTCATCGTTAGTTTTCCTTTACCTTTGAAAACAGCATCTGTTGCGCGGTATTGATCTCCAAAAGCATGACGACCAACAATGATAGGCGC
>CAYRMV010000054.1:0-19630 GCA_964425255.1 uncultured Flavobacteriales bacterium | reverse complement strand
AAGCTAAAGAAAAGTCGCCTGCTATCATTTTTATTGATGAAATTGATGCGATTGGTCGTGCCCGTGGAAGAAACAATGGAATGGGGTCCAATGACGAACGTGAAAACACACTGAATCAGTTGTTGACTGAAATGGACGGTTTTGGTACAAACTCAGGGGTGATTATCCTTGCTGCTACAAACCGTGCTGACGTTTTGGATTCTGCCTTGATGCGTGCTGGTCGTTTCGACAGACAAATCTATGTAGACATGCCTGATATCAATGAACGAAAAGAAATTTTCCAAGTTCACTTGAAACCATTGAAATTAGACAAAGCAATTGATATTGAATTCTTAGCTAAACAAACTCCTGGTTTTTCCGGTGCTGATATTGCCAATTTGTGTAATGAGGCTGCATTAATAGCTGCCCGTAAACAGAAAAACACAGTAGAAAAACAAGATTTCTTAGATGCGGTTGATCGTATTGTTGGAGGTTTAGAGAAGAAAAATAAAATCATTACCAAAGAAGAAAAACGAGCAATTGCTTTCCACGAAGCGGGTCATGCAACAGTTTCTTGGATGTTGGAACACGCATCTCCTCTTTTAAAAGTTACGATCGTACCAAGAGGTCAATCCTTAGGTGCTGCATGGTATCTGCCAGAAGAGAGAAGTATCACAACAACAGAGCAAATTCAAGATGAAATGTGTTCTGCACTAGGTGGTCGAGCTGCTGAAGAATTAATTTTTGGAAAAATTTCAACAGGCGCATTAAGTGATTTGGAAAAAGTGACCAAACAAGCTTATGCGATGGTCAGTATTTACGGATTAAACAAACGAGTTGGAAATATTTCATTCTATGATTCACAAGGTAGAGATACTTTCACAAAACCTTATTCAGAAGAAACAGCTCGAGTAATTGATGAAGAAGCAAGCAAATTAATTGAAGATCAATACCAACGTGCATTGCAAATTCTTGCGGACAACAAGGATAAATTGACACAATTAGCAGAAAAATTACTTTCCCAAGAAGTTATCTTCAAAGAAGATTTGGAAACAATTTTCGGTAAACGACCTTGGGATAAATCAGATGAAACTTCTGCATCAATTGAAAATGGAATTGTGGATGAAGTTGTTCTTGAGGAAAAACAAGAAACACCATCTTCTGTAGTAGAAAATTTGAATCAAACAGAAACAGATGAAAATGTGGAAAACACTGAAACAACTCCTGAATCCTAGTTATAACAACGGCTGGACAGAAGTTTTTTCATCGAGTTTTGATCATGAAATCACGTTAGTGCGTTTGCACTTAGAAAATGAAGGAATTCCCGTTCGTCAGATTGACAAACGGGATTCTAGTTATAATAACTTTGGCTTTGTATATCTTTCTGTTCCAAATGAACGAAAAGAGGAAGCCCTTACATGTATTCAAAACAATTATGAATAATATGGCTCAACGAGCAATCACGGGGACATTCTTTGTCATCGGTATGATTGCTGCTTTTTGGTATAGTGTTTATACTTCCTTTCTGATTACTTTTCTAATCGTTTTAATTGGTTCGTATGAGTTTATTTCTTTTTACAAGGATGATTTAGAACGTCAACCTCATTTGATAAAAACTATCTTCACTTCTCTTTCGATTACTTCCTTATTAGCAGCAGTCCAACTTGGCTTGATTCAAGCGCCTTTTGCTTTTCTTGTTTTCCCAATTTTATTTATTTATTTGGTTTCTGAATTGTGGACAAGCCAAGGTTTAGCAATGGAACGAATGGCTTTGGGCATTTTAAGCATGATCTATTTAATTATCCCCGCCTATTTCATTCTTGATCTGAGCATCGTTTCTTCGAAAGAAAGTCCTTTCTTAATTGGAATGTTTCTTCTTATCTGGACCAACGATACTTTTGCTTATCTAACAGGTAGAATACTTGGAAAAACAAAACTTTTTGAACGAATTTCACCAAAAAAAACTTGGGAAGGAACCATGGGGGGATTTTTCTTTACGGTACTTGTTGGTTTTCTTATCGGTCAATTTTATGATGTCCATTCGGGTGTTTTGTTTTGGGTTGGCGCTGCAATCATAGTCGCTCCCTCTGCGATTGTAGGCGATCTATTGGAGTCTTTGTTCAAACGAAGTAGAAATATCAAGGATTCTGGATCCATTTTACCCGGTCACGGAGGAATCTTAGATCGTTTTGATGCAGCTTTATTCACCGCTCCTTTTTTTTATGGGTGGTGGCTTTTATATACATTAAGTCTTTCCATCAATTAAGCACCAAAGGAAGTGATGACCTTTCAGGTTTATGTGTATCTTTGAACCCAAATTAATTTCATGAAAATACATCGCGAAGGATATTTAATCATAGCTATTGGAACAGCAATCCTAGCTGCCATTCAACTTGGAAACTACTTTTTGTATCAATATACTGAATGGCTTTGGCTTTATTTGCTTTTGTCACTTGGCGTATTAGTCATGCTTTATTTAATCGTTCAATTCTTTCGTGTTCCGAATCGAACATGTGTGTATGATTTGAACGATATCATGTGTCCTGCGGATGGAAAAGTTGTTGTAATCGAAGAAGTAGAAGAAACGGAATATTTCAAAGACAAACGCATTCAAATTTCGATTTTTATGTCTCCGTTAAATGTTCATGCAAATTTCAACCCTATTTCTGGTTTGATCAAATATGTGAAATACCACCCCGGATTGTTTTTAGTTGCATGGCATCCAAAAAGTAGCACGGACAATGAACGAAGTACTATGGTCATTGAGCATGAAAGTGGAAAGGAAGTTTTATTTCGTCAAATTGCTGGAGCAGTTGCTCGAAGAATTTGTTATTATGTTCAAGCTGGACAACAAGTTAAAACTGGAGAAGAGTTTGGATTTATCAAATTTGGATCTCGAATTGACGTATTTTTACCTTTGAATAGTGAAATTAATGTTAAAATCGGTGATGTTGTACAAGGTAAAATCACAAAACTTGGAAAGTTAACAGATTAATTTGTACATTTATCACATAAATTTAATGACTATGAAAAAAGCGTTTGTTGTATTATCTTTGATGATGTTTGTTGGTTCAATGACATCTACAGCTGTTGCAGCTATCAACGGAAATCACGTTGAGATTAAAAAAGACGATAAGAAGAAAAAGAAAAAATCGAAAAAAGGAGCTTCTTGCTGTGCAGCAGGAGGTGAAAAGAAAACATGTGCAGCTGGTGAGAAAAAATCTTGCCATGCAGGCGAAGAGAAAAAATAATCTTTTCAATTTCTTAGAAATAAAAAAAACCATCCGAGTTCGGATGGTTTCTTTTTTTAGTATGTTTTTTATTCTTTTACACGAATCCAAGTTTGTGTTCGGAAAAATGGTCCGATATATCCACGTACATTTAATTTGTCCGTATTGCCTTCTTCTAACCAAATTTTAACTGTGTAAATCTTACCATTTTCTGGATCGACAATCGTTCCTCCAGCCCACTCTTCTCCATTCCATTTCAAATTACGAACAATTTGAAGACCTTCTAAGGGTTGGTTTTTACGATCGTCTGTACATTTTTTACAAACGGGATTAGGCTCACGCCCTTCACGTGGATAGAGATAAGTGATTTTACCATACAACTGATCTTTGTACTTGTACAATTCAACGATGGATTTTTTCTTTCCTGTTTCATCATCAATGGTAGTCCATTTCCCTACACATGTTTGAGCATAAGTAATTGCTCCGACAAAACTCAATGCTAATGTTAACAAAATCTGTTTCATGTTTTTTTGTTTTAGTATGCTTGCATAAAATTTCGACTAAATATAATCAATTCTTGTACCAAAACAAAAATATGATTCACAATTTCGTTAAAAAATGATGAATTATCTTTTTACCAAGTGGTGTCATAACACTTTCAGGATGAAATTGAACACCATATAAGGGTAAATTTTTATGCTCCATAGCCATTAAAATACCTTCAGAATTCCATGCAATTTCGTTCCAATCAGATGAAAAATTTCGTTTTACTGCCCAACTGTGATACAAACCTACTTCTAGTTGATTATGAAAACCGTGAAACAATTTTGAACAAGTATCTATTTCAATAATTTCAGAAATGCCGTGCTTCACTTTTTGCAAATTAATTAATTCACCACCAGCATCGATCGCCAATGCTTGCATCCCTAAACAAACACCTAAAATGGGCTTCTCTCTTTTAGCGAAATCAATGATTGATAAAAGTTTACCTGCTTCTTGAGGAAGTCCTGGGCCAGGGGAAAGCACTATTTTATCTGCCGTTTCAGTCTCTTCCAATGAAATCTCATCATTTCTTCGAACCAAAACTTCGGCTCCATGTGCATCCAAATAATGGTACAAATTAAAAGTAAATGAATCGTAATTGTCCAGAAGTAATACTTTCACAGAATTTGTCTTAACTTTGTTTTCGATTGAACAAAGGTACATCAAAAATGAAAAAAGCGATTCAAATTCCAGGCGCTCCTGCTCCAATTGGTCCATATAGTCAAGCAATTTTAGCTGAAAACACTTTATATGTTAGTGGTCAAATTCCATTAAACCCATCAACAGGATTGCTTGAAATTGAAACCATTGACCAAGCAACTCATCGTGTTTTGGACAATATTCAAGCATTACTCAAAGAAGCCGGGATGGACTTTTCTGATGTTGTGAAATGTTCGATTTTCTTAAAAGACCTGAATGATTTTTCTGAAGTTAACACCATTTATTCTTCCTATTTTTCAGGAATTTATCCTGCTAGAGAAACTGTACAAGTAAGTCGTTTACCGATGGATGTTCCGATTGAAATTTCTTGTATCGCAATTAAATCTTAATTCATTCGTTATTTCGATAGTATGTCTATTCACCATTCACTTCGATTGATTGTTTTATTTTCAATCATACTCCTATTAAATGGATGCTCCAAAAAACTCACTCAATTTAATATCTATTTAAATTCTGAAGCCACTATTCCAGCTAGTACAACTTTGAATTTGCCATTTTCAATTCAAACTCCTGAAATTGAAACTTCGTCTGAATCGCAATTAGCCAACAATAATTCAAAAGCAGATTATGTTGAATCGATGCAATTGACAAACTTAACCTTAACAATTTCATCACCTGAAAACGAAACATTTAGCTTCTTGAATTCGGTGAAAATTTTTATTCAAGCTGGAAATTTATCTGAGGTTTTATTGGCGGAAAAATCAAACATTTCTAATTCCGTTGGAAATACTATCGTATGTGATGTTTCTAAAACAGAACTCAAAGAATATATCCAAGAATCGACTCTCAAACTTCGTGTCGAAGCAGTTACAGATGAATTAATCACTGAAGAAGTCAAAGTATCTATCGAATCAACTTTTTTTGTTGATGCAAAATTGATCAAATAAGTGGTGAAATATCCTGTCAAAATATCTGTTATCATTGTAAACTACAACGTTGAATACTTTCTGGAGCAATGTTTGAATTCTGTATTTAAAGCTTTGGAAAAAGTATCCGGAGAAGTTTTTGTTGTTGATAATAATTCGATTGACGGTTCGGTTGAAATGGTTAAAGAAAAATTTCCACATGCCATTTTAATTGCAAACAAAGACAATCGGGGTTTTTCAAAAGCAAACAATCAAGCTATCGAAATTTCAAAAGGAGAATATGTTCTACTTCTCAATCCAGATACAGTTGTAGAAGAAGACACCTTTAGCAAAGTTGTTCAATTCATGGATGAACATCCTGAAGCTGGTGGTTTAGGTGTTCGCATGCTAGATGGTAAAGGAAAGTTTTTACCTGAATCAAAAAGAGGACTTCCTACACCTGCAGTGGCATTTTATAAAATATTCGGTCTTTCTTCTTTGTTTCCGAAATCAAAACGATTTGGTCAATATCATTTGGGGTTTCTGTCTGAATTCAAAACGCATGAAGTAGAAATATTAAGTGGTGCTTTCATGTTAATGCGCATGGATACGCTGAAAAAAGTGGGATTATTGGACGAGGCTTTTTTTATGTATGGGGAAGATATTGATTTATCATACCGCATTATTTTGGGTGGTTATAAAAATTATTATTTCCCTGAAACAAGTATCATACATTACAAAGGTGAAAGTACCAAAAAAAGTTCGGTGAATTACGTTTTCGTTTTTTACCGTGCCATGGTAATTTTTGCAGAAAAACATTTTTCTCAAAAAAACGCAAAACTGTTTTCCTTTCTAATCAACTTCGCCATTTATCTTCGAGCAGGACTAGCCATTCTAACTCGCTTCATTAAAAAAGCTGCTCTTCCTGTTTTCGATTTTGCCTATTTATATGGTGGTTTGAGCCTACTAACTCGCTATTGGGAACAAGCTAACATTGAATTCCCACAAGCTGTTATCCAGATTTCAGTCCCTAGTTACACCTTAGTCTGGATGTTAAACATTTTTTATCGAGGAGGCTACGATTTGCCAATACGCTTTAAAAACTTTGTTCTAGGAAGTGTTATTGGTACACTTTTCATTTTAATCGCTTATGCATTATTGCCCAAAGATTGGCAGTTTTCACGTCTTTATATTTTAATCGGTACAGCTTGGGTGATTGGCTATTTTTCTCTTTCAAGACTTTTCTTACATTTTTCTATTGGGAAAAAATTTAGTTTGGCAGGTGCAAAAAATCAAAAATTCATTTTAGTTGGTAAACTAGAAGAATCCGAACGTGTTGCAACTATTTTAAGACAAACTACAAGTAAAATAGAGTCGATTGAATTTGTTTCAGGAACAAATGAAAAAGAAGATAAACAAATTGGAATTTTATCTCAACTCGACCAAATTGCCTTCTTACATGGTGTTGATGAAATAATTTTTTGTGCAAAAGATGTTACTGCTCAAGATATCTTACATTGGATGTCCGAATTGGGATCTTCACACATCGATTTTAAAATTGCACAACCAGATAGTTTGTATCTAATTGGTAGTAATTCAATTGATACAGCTGGAGATTTATATGTGCTCAATATTAATCAAATCTCAACTCAAGGAAATATTCGCGCAAAACGTACGCTTGATTTTTTTACAGGACTATTCGGATTATTGGCTTTCCCACTTATTTTCTGGAAATTCAATACAAAAAGTACGTTTGTTAGAAACATGATTGCCTTACTTTTTGGAAAAAAATCCGTGGTCGGATATGCAAAATCATTAGCTGATTATTCGTCTATTTCACCTGTAAAGTTACCCAATTTGAAACAAGGTATTCTTAGTCCTCAAGACAATCACACAACCAATGATTCAGCCTGGACAAGCAAACTAAATCTGATTTATGCCAGAGATTATACGATTTGGAAAGATTTATCTATCTTAAAAAAAGCCTGGAAATATTTAGACAGATAATTGACATAAAGTACCGATTTATTCGAATTTTAACTTACTTTTGTGACGAAAAAACAAGAAATCCTATACTCGGAACATGGCACAGGTAGAAATCAGACTCCCTAAAATGGGAGAAAGCGTGACGGAAGCAACGATCACTAACTGGTTAAAAAATATTGGCGACTCAGTCGAAATGGACGAACCACTCGTGGAAGTGGCTACAGACAAAGTGGATAACGAACTCCCTTCTGAGGCTCAGGGGATCTTAATCAAACGTTTATTTGAGAAAGACCAAGTAGCTCAAGTTGGAGATGTTATTGCGATTATTTCAACAGACGGTTCGGATGTTCCCGTTGTTGAAACTCCAGCTGTTGAATCGACTTCAGTTGTATCTAAAGAATCTGCTCCTTCACCGGTTTCTAGCGGAACTGTTGCTCTTACAAAAGAGGCAACGAATGGAAAATTCTATTCACCTTTGGTAAGAAGTATTGCTGAAAAAGAAGGAATTACAGCGGATGAATTAGCCGTTATTGCTGGAAGCGGTCAAGAAGGGCGTGTTACCAAAAAAGATATTTTATCATACTTAGATAATCGTGGCTCTGCGCCAGTTGCTGCTCCTAAAGTGGAAGTAGTTGCAGTTTCGCCTGCAAAACCAGCTGCTCCTGCTGGATCTGGTTTCTTAGCAAACATCAAAGAACCCGTAGTTATTCCAAATCCAGGTGATGAAATTATCGAGATGGACCGTATGCGCAAAATGATTGCAGAGCACATGGTAATGTCTAAACATGTTTCTCCTCACGTAACTTCTTTTGTTGAAGCGGATGTTACAAACATCGTGAACTGGAGAAACAAAGTAAAAAATGAGTTCTTAAAACGCGAAGGAGAAAACATCACTTTCACACCAATTTTCATGGAAGCAATTGCAAAAGCAATCAAAGACTTCCCTATGATTAACGTAAGCGTGAGTGGAAATCAAATTATCCGTAAGAAAGAAATTAATCTTGGAATGGCAACAGCTCTTCCTTCCGGAAATTTGATTGTTCCAGTTGTTAAAAATGCTGATCGTCTTAACTTAACAGGATTAACCAAAGCTGTGAATGAATTGGCAAACAATGCACGAAACAACAAATTGAAGCCAGAAGACATTCAAGGAGGAACATATACAGTTACGAATGTTGGTACTTTCGGAAATGTAATGGGTACGCCAATTATCAACCAGCCACAAGTTGCTATTTTAGCGCTTGGAGCCATCCGAAAATTACCAGCTGTAATTGAAACTCCAGAAGGTGACTTTATCGGAATCAGACACAAAATGTTCTTGTCACATTCGTATGACCACCGCGTTGTGGATGGTTCACTTGGTGGACAATTTGTTCGTAGAGTAGCTGATTACTTAGAGGCATTTGATCCAAATAGAGAATTATAAATTTTAACAAAAGCGTCCTTGAAGGACGCTTTTTTTTACACTAAATTTTCTAAATATCCAATTTACAATGATTTTATTATCTTTGTATAGATTTTATTTAACCACTAAATAATTGTTATTTAGTTGTCTCAATTATTACTGATGATATGAAGTATATTAGTTTACTTTTTTTATTTGCTACTATTAGCTTTACTGGTTTTGGCCAACTCTCCGACCAACGAATGCAAGAATTGATAAATGGTTCCAACAAGAAAGAATTAGTATTTGAATCAACACAGTTGTTGCAAAACAACATGAACTATCAAGCCGAATTACTAACGAAAAGATTGCTTGAACTCGAACCAGAAAACTGTAATTTTAATTACCGTATGGGATACATTCTCATGACTTCAAGAGGGAATTTCATTTCAGCGGAACCATACTTGCTAAAAGCAATCCAAGACGTAAGTAAAGGATATGATGTTTTTTCTGAAAAAGAAAAATCTTCTTCTGTTGATGCTTATTACTACTTAGGTCAGATGTATCACATGAAAGGTGATATCACAAAAGCAAGAGAAAACTACAATCTTTTCTTAAAAAACAGTGTTAAAAACACAGCGCTAAGTCCCGAAGTAAAACTTCGTTTAAAACAATGTGATGTTGCCGAAAAAGAACTTAAAAACCCAGATAAAAACATGACCATCAAAAACATTGGTAATGTTATCAATACGGATGCGCCCGAATATTCTCCGGTTATTTCACTTGATGGAACATCTTTGTATTTCACAACTCGTAGACCTTGGGATGATTATCAAAAACAATCACTATCTGCGGAAGTTAAAGAAGATATTTATTATAGTGTTTTGAATGAATCTAACGTATGGGAAACACCGAAAAAACTCGAATTTTGTCAAGAAAATGAAAATGAAGCTTCTGTTGCAGTTAGTGCTGACGAAAGAAGAATCTATCTTTATCGTGACATGACCGGAATGGGTGATATTTACTTCTCTGATTTTTCTTCCAATCAATTCAGTTTGATTGCCAAAGATGATCGTGATAAATTAAACTTGGATAATGCATGGGAAACACATTGTTCTGTCACCTTAGATGGTCAAACAATCTATTTCGTATCAGACCGAAAAGGAGGTTATGGTGGTAGAGATATCTACGAAATGCATCGATTGGAAGATGGTGGATGGAGTGAGCCGAAAAATCTTGGCCCAACAATCAATACAAAGTATGATGAAGACGGTGCTTTCATTGCGATAGACAATAAAACCTTATATTTTTCTTCCAATGGTGAAACAAGTATGGGAGGATTTGATGTGTTTGTAACTAAATTATCAGACAAAGGTGAATGGTCTGCTCCAAAAAACCTTGGTTTTCCTTTAAACACATGTGGTGATGAACTTTATTACACAACTACATTAGATGGACGAAAAGGATACGTTACATCATACAGAGCGGATGGTTTTGGTGAAAAAGACATCTACGAAATTGCACATAATTACACAGGTTTAGATGATATTTCCTACATGGAAGGTCACATCAAAACAGTTGATAATTTGCCCTTACCAGAAGATATGGGAATTCGTTTGCGTTGTTTGAATTGTAGTTCTAAATCAGATAATCTAGATTTAAATGTTTTACCGCGATTAAGAGATGGTAATATTTTCGCAAATGTAGACCCAGGGAAAAAATATGAAGTTACTTACTATCATGCTAACGGCAAAAAAATCATGCTTGTTGACACGATTTTAACTGAAAATACACGCCCAATTGCGATCACTAAAGTGGATGTACTTTTAGATGTTCGTGAAATGAAAATTGTACCTGAAGAAAAACCTGTTGATTTACCTGAGGTTGTTACCATTGACTATAAACCAATCGAATTTAAGTATTTCTTTGATTACAATGCAAACAAATTGAGTCCGAAAAAAGGTGACTTCAAAAAGTTCATGAAAGAAGTTGAAAAACAATTGGAAGAAGGTAGAAAAACCGTTACAATCAAAGTTTATTCATCTGCATCGAGTGTTCCAACAAACAAATTCAAAGACAACAATGAATTGGCTTCTACACGAGCTGAAAACGTGAAATACGATATCGTAGAGTATGTTCAAAAAAATGAAAAATTCCAAGGTAGAATCAATGTTGTGATTGTCGAATCAAAAGTGGATGGACCACAATATGAAAAAGATAATTTCAAAAAAGAAAAATACCGAGAATTCCAATACATCTATTTGAAGACAGAATAATTGATAATTCTACAAAATTGAAAGAGGATGCACATAAAACGTGTATCCTCTTTTTGTTTTAAGACAGATTCTTTTGCCAACATCATCAGTTCAACGGCAAAATAACTACCTTTGAAAAATAAATCAGTTCCATGAAACTACAATTAAAACGTCCTTTAGCTATATTCGATATTGAAGCAACAGGATTGAATATTTCCAAAGATCGCATCGTAGAAATTGCTATCATCAAAGTTCACCCAAATGGTTTAGAAGAATCATTCATAACACGGATTAATCCTGAAATGGAGATCCCCAAAGAAGTTTCTGAAATTCATGGAATCTATCAAGAAGATATCAAAGATGCTCCTACTTTGTCAGAAATTGCTCCACAAATCGTTGCATTTATTGGCGATGCTGATTTGGCTGGATATAATTCGAATAAATTTGATATTCCCATTTTAGCCGAAGAGTTACTTCGAGTAGGAATAGACATGGATCTCAATTCGAAAAAATTTGTGGATGTTCAAAATATTTTTCACAAAATGGAACAGCGAACATTGGCTGCTGCTTATCAATTTTATTGTAATCAAAACTTAGACAATGCGCACAATGCACTTGCTGATACAAAAGCAACTTGGGAAGTTTTACAACAACAATTAGAAAAATATCCCGATTTAAAAACAGATATTGATTTTCTTGCTGATTTTTCCAAAGGAGGAAATTTATCTTTGGTTGATTTTGCTGGTAGATTAGCAAAAAATGAGCACGACGAAGTGGTTTACAATTTTGGTAAACACAAAGGAAAATCGGTTGAAAAAGTAGCAGAGGAAGAACCAGGATATTATGGTTGGTTTATTTCTGAAACTACAGATTTCCCCAAATATACCAAGCAAAAATTAACGCAAGAAATGGATCGTATCAAAACGAAACAACGCGAGGAAAAAGAGAATAAAAAACAACAAGAAGCGCATTCGATGGAAGATAAACTTGCCGCTTTGAAACAAAAATTTGGAAAATAAATCGCTATGAAAATTATTTGTATTGGACGAAATTATGCTGATCACGCGAAAGAAATGAATGCTCCAAAACCGGATCAACCCGTTTTTTTCATGAAACCAGACACTGCACTATTAACAAAAAATGAACCTTTTTATTTCCCCAATTTTACGCAAGATTTACACCATGAATGTGAACTCGTCGTTCGAATTAAAAAAGCAGGAAAACATATTTCTGCCAAGTTTGCGCACAATTATTTTGATGAAATTGGATTAGGAATTGATTTTACTGCACGCGATTTGCAACAACAGTGTAAAGAAAAAAGTTTACCTTGGGAAATTGCGAAAGGATTTGATAGCAGTGCACCAATTTCAACACATTTTCTTGCCGCTTCCAATTTGGATCTAAAATCCCTTTCTTTTCGATTAGAAAAAAATGGTCAAATTGTTCAACATGGTAACTCGAGTGATATGTTGTTTGATATTCCTGACATCATCGCCTATGTTTCTCAATTTATCACATTAAAAACAGGAGATTTAATTTTTACAGGAACACCCGCTGGTGTTGGACCTGTTAACATTGGAGATGTATTGGAAGGATATATTGAAAACGAATTGATGTATCGCTACGAAATAAAATAATTCTGATACATTTAAGTGTCTGTTTAAAACAATTATCGGGGATTCATACGAGTTCCCGTTTTGTTTTGACCAAAAGAAATTAAAACCATCGTGGACCAAATCTGACCTGATTCATCAAATCTAACTCCCAAACCATATTGTGTAAATTCTGCTCGGAGCATATTTTGATTATGCCCCTGTGAATTTTTCCAATTGGTAAATATTTCATTTGCGTAAAAACGAGCAAAATCATCTACTGTTTTACAAGTCTCACAGGAATAAGATGATTGCATACAATTTTCACCAATCATAGAATATGCTGGGAAAGGAGAAAGCACATATTTGACACGATCTAAATCTGATTTACCTGAAAAAAAAGGTGTTTTAGCGATTTCTGAATGCGTTAATTTTTGATTTCGAGCCATCCAAACAGTATGATTTCGTGCTGCAATCCAAAGGGTATCACTCCAGAGTAAAGCATTTCTTTTTTTGGCAGAGCGGTGTTGATTGACTTGCTCATGAAAATAAAAAGCAATGCGAATCTCTAATTGTAAAATGCTATCCCTTTCTATTCGTTGACGTAGAATAACTCGATCGGATAGCTGGCACAAAGAGTCTGATTTCTGACCAAAGACAGAATGAGAAAGCGAAATAAATAAAATAATAAAATAACTTCTCATAAGCATCAAATTCGTTCTACTTCCCTTTTGCCTTAACTACAATCAAAACGGTATAAAGTAATATCTTCAAATCCAATGCCAAAGACATGTTTTTCAAATATAACAAGTCAAATTTCATTCGTTGAATCATTTGATCGACATTTTCAGCATAACCAAATTTAACTTGTCCCCAAGAGGTAATACCAGGTCGAACAGAAGTTAAATGCAAGAATTGTGGTTCTCTTTCAACAATTTGATCGATAAAGAATTGTCTTTCAGGTCGTGGACCAACAAGGCTCATATCCCCTTTTAATACATTGAAAAATTGTGGAAATTCATCCAAACGTATTTTACGCATAATTCTTCCTGCTGAAGTGATTCTTGGGTCATGCGTACTAGAAAGTTGAGGACCAGCCGCTTCTGCATTCACAAACATGGTTCTAAATTTGATTATCTTAAATGGTTTCCCATTTATCCCAATTCGTTCTTGCTTAAAGAAAATGGGGCCTTCAGAAGTTGCCTTCACCCAAATTGATACAAAAATATACAAGGGAGAAAGTAAAATCATGGCTAAAATCGAAACCACAATATCGACCGCTCTTTTCACACTTCGTTGCCAAATCGGCATCACATGCGTATTTACTTCTAGGAGAATCACGCCAAATAAATTCGACATCTTTACGGAACCAGAAAGGATATCATACATATCCGGAAGCACCAAAATACGCAATCCAAAGCGTGACAAGCGAGAAACCAATTGATTTAAACGTGTATGCTCCGTACTTTCCAAAGCGATAATCACTTCATCAACAGGATTTTCCAATAATATTTGTTCGAGTTGATCAACATGACCTAAATAAGGTAACTCATTTTCAAGTAATTTGTCAATACCATTTAGATTCACAAAACCCACAATATCATTTCCTGTACTCTTCGGAACGCCTTGAATTTCTTTGTAAATAGCAACTGCTTTATCGCTACCACCCAACAAGATTGTTTTAAAACCATCTTTCCGAGCATGAATTTGTTTCACTTGAATACTAACAAAAATCGTTCGAACAAGAAGTGTAATTGAAAAATGAATGATAAAAAGACTGATAAATAAACGATAATAAACTTCGTAACCAGAAATGGTGTCATCTAACAACAAACCGAAAAACAAGACCAATGTTCCCAAAAGTGACCCAAGCAAAGTGAGATTTAATGTTTGCATACGATACAAACGTTTCACCTCGATGTAAGTCCCTTGAAGCATGTACAACAGAATCCAACCGATTGGTACAAGAATCACACCTCGATAAAACGAGTCTGAAATTTGAAATTCAACTTGTTCTATGGATACTTTTCGAATGAAAAAAAACAAAGTCCAAGCTAGAATAGCGGAAAACCAATCTAAGAAAATGAGTAAGTACGTTCTCTTGGTCAATTTCATCAGAAATGTACAATCTTTAAATTATCGATATAAATCTCTCCATCCGATTCTCCGGCATCAATAATTGCCCGGAAATACATTTCAAAATATTCAGCAGAAGTTGAATTTGAAACAATTTCTTTTAAATCTAAATATACTTTTTTCCAAACTTCTTGGCCGTTTGCAGAAGCAGGTAAAAACACATGCGGATTTTGTGTAACCCCATTGCTATTGATTGCTAAAACACCCGTCATCAACTGATTCGTAGTCATGTAATCCAATTCCAAATACAATTCAGCACCTTGTTTTGGTAATACAAGCTGTTTGTTTGTAAAGCCCAACCACAAGGAATCTGACGAGCTATTTAAACTGATAAACCCGCAACCACTTCCATATTTAACTTTATCAGGATTTGTCGTGCGAACGATTGTCGAATTCGAAACATTATTATCTGTTTCAATAGAAAAACCAACATCTTCAAATTCCTCTTTGTAGTAGAAATCCACATTAGATGCATAACGTGTAATCGGATTAACTGTCACTGTTTCTCCAGAATTCAAATCCGAATACAATTCATATCCTTCACAAAATGGGTAAATTTTCTTTGAATCAGAAACACCTATATTTCGAATAGCGGGATATACAACAATGCGTTTGTTTCCTGTCATCAAAACGGGGATTTTTGCAGGTAATTCAAATACGCCCATTAATTTTTCATCCACATAAACCCATGCATCCGTGAAATTTTGAGACAAGGCACCTTCTTCCAAATTTAATTGAGGATTGGCTTCTAAAGTCCATTTTTCAATTTTAATCCATGCTGGTTCAGGATTGTTTTTTATACAACCTGTTAAAAATAAAATGCTTATCAATAAGCTTAAAAAGCGATACTGTTTCATTGAAAATAACAACGTTTAAAAATGGAATTTAGTGTGTTGAAGAAACATTCATTTCTTGCATTTCTTTTAATATATTGTCTGCTACAAGCAAGGCATTAAGTCCATCTTCTAATGAAACGATTGGTCTTGAATTGTTCACAATAGAAACATAAAATGTCCGCAGTTCCTCTTGAATTGCATTCACTGATTCAATATTTGGTTTATCAAATAATATCTGCTTGCTTTTCTTCCCCTCCCCTAGTTCCATGATCAAATCAAATGGACTAGGCTCACCTTCAACATCTTTCATTCGAACAACTTCGAGTTCTTTGGTCAGAAAATCAACACTGATGTAGGCGTCTTTTTGAAAA
Source organism: uncultured Flavobacteriales bacterium (assembly GCA_964425255.1). Lineage (GTDB taxonomy): Bacteria > Bacteroidota > Bacteroidia > Flavobacteriales_D > Crocinitomicaceae > CAYRMV01. The sequence goes on along the minus strand of CAYRMV010000054.1, from coordinate 3,753 downwards.
AAACGTGATTTACGCATGTTTTTCAATGAAATTCGGGAAGCAGTTAGATTGGCCACACACCCATTTTCAAATTCCAAACGGGCATTACAAATATCATTGGTTTCACTTACTACCGCCACGCCAGAAGCAGAGATTTTCTTAACGGGAGACTGAACAACACTTAAGATATAATCAATGTCGTGAATCATTAAATCCAACACAACAGGCACATCCGTACCACGAGGATTAAACTGAGCCAAGCGATGTGTTTCGATAAACATAGGATTATTTAAGAAAGGAATTGCTTGTTGAAAGGCAGGATTGAATCTTTCCACATGACCCACCTGCACTTTTACCTGCGCTTGATCTGCTAATTCTTTCAAAGCATGTGCTTCCTCCACCGTTTCGGTGATAGGTTTCTCAATAAAAACATGTTTTCCTGAACGTATAGCTAGAGAAGCCATCGAAAAATGAGTGATTGTTGGTGTAACAATATCAACACAATCGACTTGTTCTAGTAATAATTCAGGCGTTTCAAAGCGTTTTAGTCCAAAATTTTCAATCACAAAATCCGCATTTTGGTCATTGGGATCATAAAAGCCAACTACATCGAATTCCTCTTTTAATTCCATTAACAAACGAATGTGAATTTTACCCAGATGTCCTGCACCAAAAACGCCAATTCTCATGTTTTAATCCTTTCTAATTTGTGTCTACAAATATACTTTTTCGTTTTGGATTCCTTGCTAATTCAGTTGATTTAAGTTCAAACCTTGATAATAACCTGTTTCTTTATTAGTCATGATTTTGGTCATCGTTGTAATCTGACCTGTGTGATAGGAAAAATGCTCAATTACATGTATCAATACCGAGAAACCTGTTTCTTGAAAGCCTTGAATCAACATTTTTTGTTGGATCATCTCCTCTGGCATTTCTTTCAATGTTTGTTTCAAATTCACTCGCATGTTTTCAAGTAAAAAGATCAAATCTGCTTTTCGAATATTATTTTGAGATTGAAATTCCAAATCTCGATGTCGATTATCTTCTTGTCCTCCAATTCCTGAAAGGACCCATTGCCGAGCGTTTCCACACAAATGAAGAATTAAATTCCCGATTGCAGGAGTGGTTGGACTTAATTTTTGCCAAACTTGTTTTTCGTCCAAAAGAGTTAAACATTTGAATATTCGAACATAACTTTCATCAAAAACGCGCCGTTCAAACTCAGAAACAATCATTCTTTTTGTACTCATAATCAAGTGCTTTCCATTTATTTACACAATAAATATAAAAAATTTAAGCGAATAGCTAACAAATTAAAAGAAAATGAGTATCTTTGTCCCCGCAAATATGGAGGTTGTAGCTCAGTAGGTTAGAGCGTCGGATTGTGGTTCCGAAGGTCGTGGGTTCGAGACCCATCTTCCTCCCCAAAAAACCGTTAATCGTCGAAATTAACGGTTTTTTTTATGCCCTATAACGAGGAATTTATATCTTTCGAGTGCCAAAAAACTGCACTATATGGGAAAAATAGTACTCTTATTAACGTTTTCAATAACGTTCTTCGTTGCTTGTTTACTCTTTTTTATGGGAGCCAACAAAAACGTTGAAATTAATTATCAATTCGTTTCGTTTGCTTTGTTTGGGATTTCTGGTCTTCTATTCATCACATTAATCTTGACCAAAAGAAAGCCGTATTAGCAAATTACTTCTCCATTCTACTACAATTCTTTTAAAGGGATTTCCCAAACTTGTTCATCGTAATTGATGGAAAAACGGACAATTTCCTTTTCAATTATTTGGATTATCGTAACAACCAAAAAAATCTGTTTCGATTTCTTCGCCCAAATATCTCTTTTTGAATTTGTTCGAATCAAAATCAAAAGAACATGCGAATAATTTTCCGTTGTCAAAACCGTAATAATAAATTGTATGTTCCTTTGTTATAAAGGTTGAAAAATAAAGATTAAATAAAGGTAAATCCACCTTTTTCACTCGTTCTCGATCTGCCAAACAAAGACCAACAAAATCAGCTGAATACATTCCTTCAACTTCAGATTCATTACTTTTTTTAATCTTGATATAGAGCAACGAATCAGTTCCTAAAAAAACAGGTCCATTACTTGCAAAAACAGTATCCAACAAACGACCGTTTCGATAAGCGAGTTGGTATGAACCCTGAGAAACGATCATATCCAAAGGTTTAAAAAGAGAAAAAGAAAATAACACTGTTTCGTTTTGATTCGAAGTTTTCTCTTTAACAATTGGTAATTTATTTTCATTTGACTTTGATTCACAAGCACATACCAGTAAAAGCATCAATCCCAAAAAAAGCATTTGCTTTTTGATCATAATCGTTCCAGTTTTCCTTTTCGTTTGATGAGATTTTTATAATCCCATTGAATTATTCGAGCTTTTTCAATCCAAAGTTTTATATCTTCTTCAACAATATCATCTAAACTCTGATAAAAAATAGAAGCATCTTTGAATTTTTCGCCACGAACAGCCAAATTATCTTCTTCAAAATCAGCTCCACTCCAAAACATGAAGCGGATGCCATTTTTTTGTTTGCTGTAACCAACAATTGGATTTCCTTCTAAAAACCAAACAGGATGAGCATGCCAAATTTTGTTATCAGCTTCTTGCAAATTTTCAGAAATAATTTTCGCTAATTTTTCAAAAATAGCCGTATCTTGTTCAGTAGCATGTTGATTATAAGCAATTATTTCAGGGTGTATCATGGTTCGATTTTTAAGCAAAACTACTGAGAATTAGTCATTCAAAAATATATTTTTAAAAATAAATCCGCTATTCGATAGTATTCATCGCATCCTTATTGTCTAAAATTGTTTTTGAATCAAAGTTTAAAAGTTTTCATTAACTTCGTTTGATAAAATCAAGCAACTATGGAAATCATACAACACAACGACGGTAAAAAAGGGTATTTTGAAGCTCAATCGAATGGAAAGCAAGCAGGAAAAATGACGTACACTTGGGCTGGAGAAACGGTTTTCATCATTGACCACACAGAAGTAGACGAAGCTTTCAAAGGACAAAAAGTGGGAAATAAAATGGTAATGGCTGCTGTTGAATTTGCCCGCAAAAGCAACCTAAAAATCATTCCATTGTGTCCGTTTGCTAAAAGTGTTTTTGACAAAACGCCAGAAATTCAAGATTTACTCCGCTAACAATATATGTATGAAAATTCTCGCTTTTGCAGGTAGTACAAGTCGACATTCCATTAATCTACAACTTGTTGATTACACACTTCGCTTTTTTCCAGACGACCAAATCAATCGCCTTGATTTGAACGCGTTTGAAATGCCTATTTATTCTATTGACCGCGAAAAAGAAAATGGATTTCCACTTCAAGCCATCGATTTTCTAAAACAAATTGAAGAATCAGACGCCATCATTTGTTCTTTAGCTGAGCACAATAACTCTTATACCGCAGCATTTAAAAATATACTAGACTGGACAAGTAGAGCTAATCGTAACGTATTTCAAGGAAAACCTATGTTTTTGATGAGCACTTCTCCCGGAGGATATGGTGGAGGTAATGTGATGAAAGCAGCGAGTTCTTTTTTCCCAAAATGTCAAGCTGAATTGGTGGCACAGTTTTCACTTCCTTCATTTATGCAGAATTTTGAAGAGGGAGAAATCAAAAACGAAGAAATGAAAACCTTGTTTTTAGAACAACTTCAACTTTTTAAGACGCATATTGAAAATTGAAACAGCCAATTTACTTATCATGGCAATTCACCGTTATTCGATCCATGA
>CAYRMV010000053.1:0-19831 GCA_964425255.1 uncultured Flavobacteriales bacterium | reverse complement strand
GGATGCATGGTTTTAGCCAAACTTCGGTATCTTTTTCTCACTTCTTCCCAAGTCGCTTGACTCTTTAAACCAAGTGTTTCAAGTGCGTCATCCAATTCATTTCTTGAATAATAAGTCGTTTTTGATTGACTTTCCTTTGTCTGTTTTTGTTTGTCTTCGTGGTGTTTTTTGAGTCGCAAATAGAAAATCAAATCCATATCCGCTTGATCGATCGAAAGCTCTTTGGCAATGTATTGAATAAATTGAATTTCCAAAGAGGTGATTTCCCCATTCGAAAAAGCAAAATCAGTGACAAAATCAATTACTTCAATGCGGTGTTCTTGGGGCATTTTTGCTTTTAACCAACTCAAAACAGTCGTGATTTTCACTTGAAATTTCAAGGAATTAAAGAGGTTTTCGTAGTGGTCTTTTTGATTTCCGGAAAACTTTTTGGATAAAAACCAGGACAAAGTATGCATTTGATTTTTTAAATCTTTAGACGCATCTCTCCGAATTAATTCAATCCCCAAATACATCATTGCCTCATGAATGTTTTTTGTTTTGTAGCTCAATATGGCTGGAAACTTTCCTTTGTTCCACGATCGACTTGGGCCGAAAAACAGATAGATAAAAGATCCAATCATCGTGACTAGTGCAATTGAAACGAGCACAATAATAAACGTTTGATCTTCCTCTTGTTGTGATTTTTCGACAACAAAATGCTGCGTTGCCATGATTGAATCAATGAGTTTTTGGTAATCTTCTTCTTCCACCAGGTTTTTGTTTTTAATTCCAAACTTACCGAATAATCTTAAAATTTGGGAAAGAATATTTAACTTGCGTCAACAAAATCCCTTTTTAATTGTTTAACACAACGAATGCAAGTATCCGAATTACATATTCTTTGGAAATCACGCAAAACGAATCTATTGATTGCGATCCTGATTATTTTTCACACCGTGGGAGTAATTGGTTTGTCATTGCCCGCTTTTCGTGAACAATTTTTGGATTTGAGTTTTTTCAACCTCGTTCTTTCTGCCACTGTACTTTGGTTGAGTAGAGTAGGTGATAAGATCAACTATTCCTGGTTTATCGGTCTTTGTTTTGTTGTAGGAATGACGGCAGAATGGATCGGAATTCATACCGGATATTTGTTTGGAGATTATCAATATGGTTCCAATTTAGGAGTTAAATGGTTTGAAGTTCCAGTAATAATCGGAGTGAATTGGGGCGTGTTGTCAGTTGCTTCAGCTTCCTTGTTTACCACATTTTCATGGCCGATTTGGTTGAAAACTTTGGCTTCAGCAAGTGCAATGACATTGTTGGATTTTTTGATTGAGCCAGTTGCCATCTTGAGTGATTATTGGACTTGGAACACACCATACATTCCGGTTTTCAATTATGTTTGTTGGTTTGTCATTTCCATTCCGCTTCATTATGTCTATTTTCGCTTTGGTTTAGCAGAAAAAAGCAAAGTTGGTGTTGCGATGTATGTTGTGTTGGGATTGTTTTTTCTAATTTTAAATAGATAAGTATGTATTGGTGGGGACCATTTGTTTTGTTTGGTACTTTTTTTGTGATGGAATTCATGGCTTGGGCAACACACAAATTTTTGATGCATGGATGGATGTGGTATTTTCATGCAGATCATCATGTTGCTGAACCCGGTTTTTTTGAAAGAAATGATGTTTTCTTTTTGATTTATGCCATTCCTTCTTGGTTGTGTATTATGTTGGGTATGATGAGTGATAATTACCTTGCTGTATGGATTGGATATGGCATTGCAGCGTATGGATTTGCCTATTTTTTGATTCATGATGTGTACATTCACCGCAGATTCAAGTGGTTGCGTGACATTGATCATCCTTATTTTATGGCAATTCGCAAAGCACACAAAGTACACCACAAGCATCAAGGCAAAGAGCACGGTGAATGTTTTGGAATGTTAATTGTTCCTCCAAGATATTACCGCGAAGCGAAGGCAACTTTCAAACGAAAATACGAGAAAGCATGAGTTTGTATTTTCTCTTAATGCTCGGAACGATTGCAGGTCCTTTTTTTCTCAGTTTTGACAAAAAAGTAGCTTTTTACAAAAACTGGAAAGCGTTGTTTTTGGCCATTTCTCCAGTTGCTTTGGGGTTTATTCTATGGGACATATACTTTACAGAAAATTCAGTTTGGGGTTTTAATCCAGCTTATTTGCAAGGGATTTACATCTCCAATTTACCTTTGGAAGAATGTCTGTTTTTTATTCTCGTTCCGTATGCTTGTGTTTTTATTTATGAAGTAATGAATGCCTATTTTCCTCAATGGAAGGTTCAGTCTTTGGCGCATTATTTTGCCATAGTATTCACTATAATCGGATTGATATTACCTTTTGTTTTCTGGGGAAAGTGGTACACAATGGCAGCACCATTTTTAGCTTCTATTTGGACTATTTGGTTTTATTTTATTAAAAAAGTTAGCTGGTATTCCCGTTTTGCCCTAGCATTTTGGGTGGCAACTATTCCTTTTTTATTGGTGAACGGTGCTTTAACAGGAAGTTTTACACCCGAGCCGATTGTTTGGTATAGCGATATACATATCATGGGGCCACGTATGTTTACGATTCCTGTTGAAGATGTTTTTTATAACTACTCCATGCTTTTCCCGATTATGAGTATCTATGAATGGATAAAAAAAAGGAGCTAATTTCTTAACTCCAACTATATATTATTTATTTTGCTTTATACTTTTCTGTGATCTTATCTGTTTCATCATACAACCAAAGTTCTTTCTTGGTTAAGTGTTTGATCTTGAAATTTCCAAGAACAAAAGTCCCCACAAAAGGATATTCAACAGTAACGATTAGACGTTCTTTTTCATCGTCTAGTTCCCATTTTCCTTGAGATTTCGTTCCATCATCATCTGTGAATTCTACATCACTGTCTTTTTCTAATTCCCAAAAAGCAGATGAATTATTTTTCAAAGATGCTCCGTTTTCATTCATGTATTCATACAAATCCCATTGACGTTGTAAACGTTGTTTCTTAGTCAAGAGAGAAACATTGGGACCATCATCGTATTTTCCACAAGCAGAAAGCACAACCACAGGCCAATTAACAATCTACTCTTTTTCATCTTTGATTACTCAAAATAGTAAGTTTTTTATCAATTTTCACGGTGGAAAAGAAAATGTGCCATTTCAAGCAAAGGTTTTTTCTTTTCTTGTTCAGTTTGAATGGCTTCCAGTGCAATCATTGCTTTTTGGTAATGTTTTTCCATTTCCAGTTTTGCTGCTGATCGAACTTCTAACAAATCAAACAATTGGCGAACTTCTTTCACTTTTTTCTCTACGTCTTTTTCTAGAAGCAAGCGGTTTAACTGTTCTGTTTGTGCTTCATTTGCAAGTTCAAAAGCTTTGAGAAGTAACAAGGTTTTTTTGTTAACCATCACGTCTCCTCCAACTTGTTTACCAAACTTATCTGGGTCAGCATATAAATCGAGAATATCGTCTTGAATTTGGAAGGCAACACCAATTTCTACACCAAATAGATACAAGTTTTCACAATCTTCTTTTGAAGCATGAGCAACAATTGCACCCATTTCTAAAGCACAACCTAGAAGTACAGATGTTTTCAATCGAATCATCTCAATGTATTCGTCTTGATGTACGGAGGAACGTTTTTCAAAATCCATGTCCAATTGTTGGCCTTCGCAGACTTCCACGGCTGTTCGATTGAATAAATCAAGTAAACTTGGAATAACATCGGGATTTTGTTTGGCAATTTCTTGATATGCTTTTACTAACAAAACATCACCGGATAAAATGGCTATGGGCAAATTCCATTTCGTATGAATGGTTGGTTGTGTTCTCCTCAAGGGTGCTTCATCCATGATATCATCGTGAATCAAGCTAAAATTATGGAAATACTCAACTGCAATTGCCGCAGGAAGAGCTTGTTCGGCATGTATTCCAAAGAGTTCAGCGCCCATCAAAGTCAATAGAGGACGAAGTCTTTTTCCTCCAAGTGTCATAAAGTAGCGAAGTGGATCGTACAGATTTTCAGGTTGGTTTGGAAAGGATTGTTGTTGTAATTTTTCTTCGAAAAACTGACTGTACTCCGCTAATGTATTCATGTTATTTGATCAAATTCAGTAAATATGTTCCGTATCCACTTTTAACAAGCGGTTGGGCTAATTGTTTGAGTTCTTCAGCCGAAATAAATCCATTTCTATAAGCAATCTCTTCGATACAGCCTACTTTCAAGCCTTGTCTTTCTTCGATTACTTGAACAAATTGGCCTGCTTGCATCAAAGAAGGGAAAGTTCCTGTATCCAACCAAGCAGTACCTCGATTTAAAACAGCAACTTTTAATCTGTTTTGTCTCAGGTATTCAGCATTTACATCGGTGATTTCGTACTCTCCTCGGGCAGAAGGTTTCAGGTTCTTTGCGATTTCAATCACATCGTTTGAGTAAAAATACAAACCTGGAACCGCGTAATTTGACTTCGGTTCAGTCGGTTTTTCTTCAATTGAAATGGCATTCATTGCAGAGTCAAATTCTACTACTCCATAGCGTTGTGGATCACTTACATGGTAAGCATAAACGACGCCTCCATCGGGAGAAACATTTTCACGCAACAACTCATCCATTCCAACTCCGTAAAAAATATTGTCACCTAAGATTAGTGCAACCGGATCGGATCCAATGAATTTTTCTCCAATCACAAAAGCTTGCGCCAATCCATCCGGTTTTTCTTGAATTTCATACGAAAACTGACAACCTAATTGGGATCCATCACCCAATAATTTTTCAAAATGAGGTAAATCATGCGGTGTTGAGATGATTAAAATTTCACGAATTCCTGCACTCATCAGGATGGATAACGGATAATAAATCATCGGTTTGTCATAAATTGGCATCAACTGTTTGCTTATTGCCAATGTCAATGGATGTAGGCGTGTACCTGATCCTCCCGCTAAAATGATTCCTTTCATAGTGATTGTCTGTTAATCATCGTGTTTTACCTCCAAAGATGTCCATTCGATGTCGTCTTCTTCATCGTAAACATCAAAATATGGTTCTTCAAATGATTTGGTTGTGATTAATCTGTCTAATGTCAAAAGCAAAGAAGGCAAAACAACCAAGTTTGTTATCATAGCAACCAAAAGTGTAATCGAAATGAGAAGTCCTAGCGCTTGTGTACCTCCAAATTGGGAGAAAGCAAACATGGAGAATCCACAGAATAAAACGATGGACGTGTAGAACATTCCTAAACCTGCTTCGCGAATTGCTAAAGTTACACATTGTTTTAAATCCCATTTGCGGGTTTTTAATTCTTGACGGTATTTAGCTAAAAAGTGGATGGTGTCATCGACGGAAATTCCGAATGCGATACTGAAAACCAGTAGCGTAGATGGTTTTAATGGAATTCCAAACCAGCCCATGATTCCACCGGTGAAAAGCAAAGGAATCAAATTGGGTACCAACGAAATCAATACCATTCTCCACGAACGGAACAAAATAGCCATTAAAACAGAAATGGTAAGAATGGCAAAAAGAAGACTTGTAATCAGGTTGTTAACCAAATATTGTGTTCCTTCGGAAGCAACCACTGAAGTACCAGTAAAAGTAACATCAAAATATTCGCCATCGATTGCAGTGCGCAAGGTTTCCTTGAAATTTTCTTTTCCGTAATATGCTTTCACTTTTTCTGGATCCAAGTCAAACTCCATCTGTTTGTCCGAATTTCCTTTACTTAGCAAGGCTGTAACAGCATTGTATATGTTTGGATAAGTAAACAGTAATGAATCAGCAAAATCTTTCTTTCCAGCTACAAATTTTGAGTAATATTGTTCAATTTGTTTTCTATCAGGATTGAAAATTTGATCTACTTCTATGCGAAGAGAATCCACTTTTGTTGCTACTTCATACGAACCGAGATCCTTCATTTGTGTTCGGATTCTAAGGGTATTTGATGCTGTGTCAACTAATTCATTGATAGAGAACTTTCCACTTCCTGCATTACTCATTTCAAAATTATCCAAATAGTTCTTCAATCTTGCTTTGTCTCTGTTGGAAATAATTTTGTAATAGTTGATGTCATTGCTGTAGTATGCCATGTTAATGACTTTAATCAAGTCAACGATTGAAATGCTTTTGGCAAACAAAGAATCTTCTTTCAATTTTTCCTGAACGGCTTCAACCTTCTCAAGTGTTTCGGTTTTGAAAAGTCGTCCTGCTTGCTTGTATTCCACCATCATTTCGAAGGGTACAGAACCTCCAAATTTATTTTGCAAGAATTGTAAATCGAGTAGAATTGGATCGTCATCCGGTAAATCTCCTGTGATGTTTCCAGTTGCTTTTATTTTAGAAATACCAATTGCACTAACGGTTACAATAGCGATCACAGTCATATACACCCATTTACGGTGAACACCAGTGATGTGAATTAAATTTTCAATTAATCCAGAGGCAAACTTGCGATCCAAGTGTTTTAAGTGACGGTCTTTAGGGTTTTTTGATAATGATGTGAAAATAGGAATGATGCAAATCGAAAGGGCGAAAATAACCATGATGTTCATGGATGCAACAACACCAAATTCAATGAGTTTCTCTGAGTTTGTAAAAATAAATGTCGAAAATCCGATCGCTGTGGTGAAATTGGTTAAGAACGTTGCTGTTCCAATTTTTTGAATGACACGACTCACCGCTTTCATTTTATTCCCATGATACTTGACTTCCTGATGGTATTTGGTCATCAAGAAAATACAATTTGGAATACCGATGACAATCATTAAAGGTGGAATTAATGCCATCATAATTGATACATTGTACCCAAACAATCCAATCGAGCCCATCGACCAAATTACAGCAATGAAAACAACGACGTTACAAATCATCACAACACGCACCGAGCGGAAGAAAATGTATAGGAGTAATGAGGTTACAGAAATGGCTAATCCAACGAAAATAAACATTTCACTCATCACACGTTTTCCAACTACAACACGGATGTGAGGCAAACCAGAAAAACGAATTTTCCCGAAATCTTTTTCATACGATTCGGCAATGTGTTCGATGTCTAAAACAACTCCCGACTTTTTTTGATTGGATAAAAAGTCTTCGCTTATCGAAACCATCATAATGGAAACATTCTCTTTTTCGTTGTAGAGAACATCCTTGTAAACGGGGTTGTTTTTTATTTCTCTTTCGATGGAATCAATCGACTTTTCGTGGAATTTGGTATCCGAAAAAATGCGTTTTGCTTCAAATGTTTGTTTTTCTATGTTGTTTCGAATGGTAAACAAGGTTGCTTCTGAGATCACACTTTCAACACCTTCCACTTGAAGAATGGAATCGCCTAATTCTTTCCATTTAGAAAACAATTTTTCGGTGTACAAAGAATCCGTTTGGATGGCAATAACCAAGGCAGATCCATCTTCTCCAAATTTTTCTTTGAATGCTAAGAAACTTCGTTGTGCTGGTGAACTCTTGGGCAACATGTTTCCATATTTGTTGTCTATTTTGAGTCCTGTTGCAGCAAAATATCCAAAGAAAACAGTTAAAATCAGGATGATTAGCAGTATAAACCAACGATTTCTAAGGATGATGTTTGCAATTTTTTGCCACATATTTTTCTTTCTCTTTTACGTAATTAACCCTTTCTTGTCTGTAATTTACTCTTCCGTCGTTTGAGTCAATAAAAATGATGTTTTCATTTCGACTCTGCTTGTACAACTGAAAATTTATAATTCCATACAGATAAAGCCGATAAAGTTAAACAATATTGTCAAAACCTGATTCGGATTTTTCAAAACCTTAACATACTTAGTGGATTGTTATGAAAGGGTCTTTCCATCCAATTGACTAAATAGAAATGTTTATCTCTTCAAATCACCTTCCAACCACTCAAAAAATTCTTTTTGCCAAATTAATCCATTTTGTGGGCTTGTTACCCAATGTCCCTCCGTTGGGAACAAGAGGTATTTGCTTTTCAATCCATTGAGTTGAGCCACTTGAAACGCCTGCATGCCTTCTCCTTCCGGAACACGGAAATCCATCCCTCCGTGAATCACTAAAATAGGGGTGTCCCAGTTCTGAACAAAACGATGCGGACTGTTTTTTTCGTAATACGCTTTGTTTTCGGGTAACCAATATGGGCCTTTGTTATCCCAATTAGCAAAGAAAAGTTCTTCAGTTGTTCCGTACCAACTTTCTAAGTTGAACAATCCACAATGTGCAATGAATGTTTTGAATCGTCCTTCGTGAATTCCAGCCAAATAGTAGACGGAATATCCTCCATACGAAGCACCAACAGCGCCCATTTTATCAGCGTCTACGAATGATTCTTTGGAAACTTCATCAATTGCTCGCAGGTAGTCGCGCATGGCTTGCCCGCCCCAATCTTGTGAGATGGCATCGTTCCATTCTTGTCCAAATCCTGGAAGTCCGCGACGGTTGGGAGCAACCACCACATATCCTTGTGAGGCCATCAAGGCTAAATTCCATCGGTAAGAGAAAAACTGACTCACCATGCTTTGAGGTCCACCTTGACAATACAATAAAGTTGGATGTTTTTGTCCGTTTTCATGTTTCGGAGGCAGTAACACCCATGTAAGCATTTTTTTTCCATCAGTGGTTTCAATCCAACGTTCCTCCACAGTTGGAAGTTTAATTTTACTTAAAATATCTTTGTTGATTTCAGTTAGATTCGTTGACGTTCCTTTTTTTATGTCGAAAACGAATAAATCGGTTGGTTCAATCATCGATTGGCGGGTATAGAATAGCTGATCTTTTCCTATGGAGTAATCCAAGATATCGAAGCGACCTGTCGTTATTTGCTTCCATTTTTTGGTCATCAAATCAAGGTTGAAAATCTGTGTGGTTCCTTTGGTTGGAATTGTTAAGTAAACGGATTTTTCGTCCGGGGAAAGCACAAAATGCTCGACGGTATAATCAAATTCCTTGGTCAAGTTAAGGGTAGTACCGGTCGTGAAATCGTGCCAAAGCAAGTCGTTTTTATCCGCTTCAAACCCATCTCGTTTCATCGATAGCCAGAGCAATTGATTTTTTGTTTTCAATGCTGTCGGCTTGGTGTCGTAACCCGCTTGTCCGATTGGTAAGAGGCGAGTTTGTCCCGAAGTCAAATCGTATTCATACAATTCGGAATTGGTGGAGGTAGCAAATTCTTTTCCGATTTTCTTTTTGCTGGCGTAGATGATTTTCGATCCATCCATGCTAAAAGTGATTTGCTCGGTTCCGCTGAACGGAGGCGTCAGGGCGTCGGTTTTTTCTCCTGCGTTGATGTCTTTTCCACTTCGAAATGTTCCATCTGCTTGTCGGTCATACACAAAGATATGATTGACCAACTCGTCATTCCAATAGTTCCAATGGCGATACATCAGATCATCTGCAATTCGAACGTTAGCTTTTGCGTACTGAGGATATTTGTCAGCTACTGTTTCGAATGCCTTTACCGAGTGAATTAGGATTAATTTTTGTTCGTTGGGGGAGAATGTATATCCTTCGATTTCATTTTGAGTGAAGGTAATTTGTTCTTTTTTCCCGAGAAGGTGCATGCGAAATAACTGAACGGATCCCGATTCAGCGGAAAGAAAGTAGATGTAATTGTCTTTTCCCCAACGAGCTTCCATTTCTGAAAAAGGCGTGTTGGTCAATGCTTGTGATGATTTTTTGTTTACGTCATACACATACAAATCAACATTTCCTTTGTTTTGATCGATGTCAAACGTTTGCACTTGATACAAAACGAATTTTCCATCGGGAGAAAGTTGTGCTCCAGATAAGCGTTTCAATTTCCAAAGTAATTCGGGTGTTAGTGTTTCTTGTCCAAACGATTGATTGGTTGTGAACAACAAACACAAAGCGACGAAAAGGAATTTTACTACTTGTTTCATGGGATGATTCAATTAATTTGGGGATGAAAATACGGATTTTGCTTGATTTTGACAATAATTCTAGGTCGAACAATGAAATCAGTGAACAACAAAAAAGGCCGACCTAAGCCGACCTTTCCTTTTATTATCAAGATGAAAATTATTCTACAGTAACTGATTTTGCCAAGTTTCTTGGTTGATCGACGTTACATCCACGCATTACTGCAATGTGGTATGATAAGATTTGGAACGGAATGGTTGCCAATAAAGGGACCAAATGTTCATCGGTGTCAGGAATTTCGATGATGTGATCAGCGATTTCTTTCACATGTGTATCACCTTCGGTAACAATTGCAATGATTTTACCTTTTCGCGCTTTTACCTCTTGGATGTTACTCACGACTTTTTCGTAGGATGTACCTTTTGTTGCGATAACGAATACAGGCATTTCCTCGTCGATCAAAGCGATTGGACCGTGCTTCATTTCAGCTGCAGGATACCCTTCCGCGTGTATGTAAGAAATTTCTTTCAATTTCAATGCGCCTTCTAATGCAACAGGGAATGAACTACCACGACCTAAGTATAGAGCATTAGCAGCGTCTTTATATACCTCAGAAATTGATTCAATTTCAGCTTCTTTGCTAAGAATTTGCTTCACTTTTTCAGGAATTGACTCCAATTCAGAAAGTAGTGTGCGGAAACGAGTTTCACTTAAAGTTCCTTTTTTCTTCGCTAATGACAAAGCCATCAAGGTCAAAACGGTAACTTGTGCTGTAAACGCTTTTGTTGAAGCAACACCAATTTCAGGTCCAGCATGCGTATATGAGCCTGCGTCGGTAATGCGTGAAATCGATGAACCAACTACGTTGCAAATCCCTAAGATCGTTGCTCCTTTCGATTTAGCCAATTCTAATGCAGCTAGTGTGTCTGCTGTTTCACCAGATTGAGAAACGGCAATAACAACGTCGTTTTCACCAATAATTGGATTTCTGTATCGGAATTCAGAAGCGTATTCTACTTCAACATTGATACGAGCTAAATCTTCAATGAGGTATTCACCCACTTGACAAGCATGCCAAGATGTACCACAAGCAACCATCACAATACGGTTCGCATTGAGCAATTTTTGTTCATACTCACGGATTCCACCAAGACCAACCCATCCTTTGTCTACGTTCAAACGCCCGCGGAAACAGTCTTGAATAGAACGTGGTTGTTCGTGGATTTCCTTTAACATGAAGTGCTCGTATCCGCCTTTTTCAAGAGCTTCTAAGTGCAATTCTAATTCTTGAATGTATGGTGTTTTGACTTCGTTACGAATATTGAAAATTTTCAATCCTTCGTCTAAGTCTGCAATTGCAATTTCTTCGTCGTTTAGATATACCACTTGTTTGGTGTACTCAACAATAGGTGTTGCATCTGAAGCGAGGTAAAAATCACCTTCGTTTCCAATTCCAACCACCAGTGGACTACTTTTTCTAGCAGCAACTAATTGACGTGGATTTTCAGAAGTTAAAACAACAATTGCATATGCACCAATCACACTTTGTAAAGCAAGACGCAAAGCTTCAGAAATGGGAACTTTTTCGTTTTTTTGGATATCGTCGATTAAATGTACAAGTACCTCTGTGTCCGTTTCAGAGTTGAAAACATATCCTCTATTTTGTAATTCCTCACGCAAGGAACTGTAGTTTTCAATAATTCCATTGTGGATTAATGCTATTTTTCCGTCAGCAGAATAATGAGGATGCGAATTAACATCATTTGGTTCACCGTGAGTTGCCCAACGGGTGTGACCAATACCAGCATTTCCAGCTATGTTTTTTCCAGCTGCGAACTCTTCTAGATTGGAAACTTTCCCCTGTTTTTTGTAAATGTTTATTTCGTTGTTATCAAGCAATGCGATTCCAGCACTGTCATAACCTCTATATTCTAAACGTTTTAGTCCTTTAATTAAGATCGGATAACTTTCTTTTTTTCCGATGTATGCAACAATTCCACACATGAATAATGATTTTAGTACGACGTATAAGAGACCACTAATTTAGGTTTTTTCTTGAAATCAGTGTTCTTTCCATTGAAAATAATTCGTTCAACAGCTGAACTCAAGAAGAAAGGAGTAAGGTAAATTCCTCTATTCGGGTATTTTTCTTTGACAATATTTTGCACATAATCCCGAACATCAATTACATAGGCTTTTAGATTGTCGTCATACGATCCAAAAACACCTAAATCATTGTATAGATTACTTTCAATCGTTGGTCGATAAAAAACACGTAAAACTTCAGAGGGATAGTAGATTTTACCAGTTTGATAACTTACTGGTAAGATTAATAATGCCTTATTGATTACGCTTGTTTTCGGGATATTGCTGATCGTTGGCATTTCAATCACCGCTCTAGAGCGGAAAGTTTGTGCATAAAACTCTTTGTTGCCCAACGAAACATTGTCAATGACTTGTTGTACATTCGTTCCAGCATTGTTGACTTGAACTTGATTAAAACGCGCGCAATTGCTGTTAATCACATAATCATATGAAAATTGCTGCCCATTTTGACGTAAGTAAATCGTCATTTTGGAATTAGCTGCATTTAAGTTAAAGTTAAAAACCCCTCCTTGACCACTTGTTTGTGTTGTGTTGTTGGTTTTCACGTAAAGTCCTTTCAAAAAGCTAAGAAAATTTTCATTGCTTGTATACGAAGACGGATTGTTGATAGTCTCATCAATCAATTGTTGCGCGAAGCTCGTTTTCAAATGAATGCGCAATTGCGGGCTCAAGGTGTCTGTTCCTACAATCGTTCGAGTGGATGGGCGTGGTGTAATCGTTTCCATTCCTGGGCGAACTAAGTTTTCGTTACCTGTTGTTTTGCTTGTGAATTGATAATAGCTAGAGTCCACGTAAATACTTTCCTCTAATCGATACACTTCAAATGTTTGAGCATCTGTTTTGCCGTAATAATTTTTGAAGTCAAAATCAGTTGAAGTACGGTATTCCAGACCAAGTACCAAAGAATCTATGGTGAAATCAGGAGCATTCACATCAAAAATTGGACTCAAAGTCCCCAAACGAAGTTGAGTATAAAATCCAGCTTTGACAGAACCGAACTTTGGATCGTTGTAAGAACCAAGGGTTGCAAAAAGCGGGTTTGTTGTTCGAATGGAATCCACTTGAATCGTGTACGTGTTCAAATTGAACGTATCTGTACCACCAGAAGCAAGTAGATCTTCATATACGGATGATCCAAGTGTACTAATTTCTTTTTTACAAGATACCAATGCGATTACTGCGCAAAAAAAAGTAGCGGAAAACAAAAGTGTTTTCCGCCACGAATATGATGTGTTTTTTATCTTCATATTTAGATTAAAACGGCTTCTTCAATTACTTTATCAAAAAACTCAGACATGGCTTTTGTTTGAGACTCTTCGGATAAAAAGGGTTGTTTAATACAATTTGCTTCATCAAATAACGCTTGAGAAGTCTCATCTATTGTTTCACTACCAATATTTACACCATCTGAAAATTTCAAACAAGTACGCATGACACTTTCGTAAGACGTATCAGTTAAGTTACTTAAAACATCTTTTCCAAAGCCATCAAATTTAAGTTTATCCACAAAACGGTCATCCCAATTTTTGTTAAACCCATTGTTGTATAGGCTAATCACCACTTTTGTTTCTGAAAAGTGCGGGTCTTTGTGGTACATTTTTTTGATATACAAAGGCATCAAAGACGCCATCCAACCATGACAGTGAATCACATCGGGTTTCCAACCTAATTTCTTAACTGTTTCAAGTACACCACGACAAAAGAACATTGAGCGTTCGTCATTATCAGCATATTCTTGACCGTCATCATCCAGGATGGCATTTTTGCGCTTAAAATATTCATCATTATCGATGAAGTAAACTTGCATACGTGCAGTAGGGATTGATGCTACTTTGATAATCAGGGGATGGTCTTTGTCGTCGATGATTAAGTTCATTCCAGAAAGGCGAATCACTTCGTGTAGTTGATGTCTACGTTCGTTGATGCTACCGAATTTTGGGGTGAATACACGAATTTCTTTCCCGTTATCCTGAATTCCTTGCGGTAATTTTCTAGCGGTATGAGACATATCCGATTTTGGGACAAAAGGCATGATTTCTTGTGAAACAAAGAGGATTCGTTTTTTTTCCATGGGAAATTTTAGATTGGTAAAAACAGCACAAATTTACAAAAAAAATTGCGAAACTTCAACAAAAACAAATAGATTTGTCGCCCACACAGAATTTTAACACATTTCATCGTGAAGGTTGTTACAACACGCAATGAACTCTCAGCGAGTTTAAAACAGGAAAAACAAACAGGAAAAACCATTGGTTTTGTACCTACAATGGGAGCTTTGCATCCTGGTCATGCTTCCTTGGTAAAACGTGCTCGGGATGAAAACCAAGTGGTTGTTGTCAGTATTTTTGTTAATCCGACTCAGTTTAATAATACTTCTGATTTAGATAATTATCCGAAAACATTAGACGCCGATTTGATACTTTTAGAATCTATTGGGTGTGATTATGTTTTTGTTCCTTCTGCGGATGAAATGTATAATTCGGAAACAAACTCACCTCAAATTGATTTGGGTTTTCTGGAGCAAGTGATGGAGGGAAGTTCTCGTCCAGGCCATTTTCAGGGTGTTGTTCAAATTGTGTATCGTTTGTTTGAGCTTGTACAGCCAGATAAGGCTTATTTCGGGTTGAAAGATTTTCAACAAGTTTCGGTGATACGTTTTATGGTTAAAACATTTAATCTTCCTGTGCAAATTATTCCTTGTGAAACTCTACGAGAATCCTCTGGTTTAGCAATGAGTAGTCGTAACTTACGATTAACGGAAATGCAAAAACAAGATGCTGTTGGGATTTATTCAACGCTTTTACATGGGAAACAATTAGCACAAATATCGAAACCATCTGAGGTGAAAAAAGACATGGAATTGTTTTTTCAATCGTTTCCTTTGGATTTGGAGTACATCGAAATTGTGGATCCTTTAACGTTGGAAAGCCTAGAAGATTCATGGGTGAAAGGGGCAGTAGCATGCATAGTTGCTCGAGCTGGAGAAATTAGATTGATTGATAACATGGAATTAATTTCCAACGAAGGTTAGTTTCCGTTAAGAGGTATAAATAGACCGTTCGGCTACAATCTTTTTTTATTTCGGTTTATGTTTAATTTAAACCCTATCTTTGCCCCGAATTTTTTCAGAGTATGTTCATTCAAGTTGTTAAATCAAAGATTCACCGTGTTCGTGTTACCGAAGCGGATTTAAATTACATTGGAAGTATTACCATTGATGAAGCTTTAATGGAAGCATCCAATATTATTGAAGGAGAGCGTGTACAAATTGTCAATGTAAACAATGGAGAACGCTTTGAAACGTATGTCATTCGAGGTGATCGAAATACGGGTACAATTTGCTTGAATGGTCCTGCGGCTCGCCGTGTTGCTGTGAACGATGTGATTATTATTATCGGTTATGGCATGATGGATTTTGAAGAAGCAAAAAAATTCAAACCTTCTTTGGTCTTTCCAAATGAACAAACCAATTTATTAGATTAACGTGTGACTTTATCGCTGAAAAATATCTTAAAAACCGTTGTCCCACTTGGACTGGGAGTTTATTTGGTTTGGTATTTTTTTGCAAGTATGTCACCTGAATCCAAACAGTTTTTCTACGAAGCTATTCGTCGTGCAAATTACGCGTGGATTTTTCTTTCTTTGATGCTCAGTTTTTTGGCTTTTGCACTTCGTGCTTACCGATGGAAATATGTGCTTGAGCCCTTGGGATATCAAACCAAATTCTGGAATCGATATCATGCTTTAATGATTGGGTATTTGATGAATTTAACCATTCCAAGAGCGGGGGAGGCAACTCGATCTGCTATGTTGTATCGATCCGAAGGTGTGCCTTTTACTAAATCATTTGGTACCATAATTGGTGAAAGAGCTGTTGATTTGGTTTTGTTGGGTTCGATCGCTTTGTTAACTGCATGGCTTGGATACGAAGATTTTCAAGGGATTTTTGCTCAAATAAAAACGCAATTTGCTGGTGGAAAAGACAAGCAGTTTTCTTGGGTTTTACCAACGATTGGCTTGTTGTTATTGACCACAGTCATTTTGTTGTGGTTTTTGAAACGATCCGTTTTTTTCAAAATTTTACGGTTTGGAAAAGACGTTTTGGCGGGTGTTTTTTCGGTGTTTAAATCTCAGAATCCCGTAGCTTATTTAATTCAATCACTGGGGATTTGGTGTTTGTATATCCTTTATTTTGCTATACCATTCTGGAGTTTGCCTGAAACAAGCTCTTTTCCACTAGATGGAATTTTGTTGGCATTTATTGCAGGGTCTTTAGGAATTACTTTCACCAACGGTGGTATCGGTACATTTCCTTTGTTAGTTGGATTGGTAGTTGTCTGGTTTTTAGGTGATGAAACAAACAACGCGCAAGCAGTAGGGAATGCACTTGGTATGTTGATTTGGGCTTCACAAACCTTGTTAGTAATTGTTTTAGGCTTGATTTCTCTTTTGGTTGTACCGAAAAATTTCAGTAAAGAAGATGTCCAGAATTAGTTACATACAAACAAAAATTGTCGATCTAGAAACAGCCAAAAGGCGTGTTCTTGCTTGGCAATCACGAGGTGAAAAAGTTGTTTTTACTAACGGATGCTTTGATTTATTACACAAAGGACATGTAACTTACTTAGCCAAAGCAGCGGAAATGGGGCAACATTTGGTGGTTGCTTTAAATACCGATGAATCTGTTCGCCGTCAAGGAAAAGGCCCGGAAAGACCAATCAATGCAGAAGATGCTCGAGCACTCGTTTTAGCAGCACTCGGCTTTGTGGATTTGGTGGTGTTTTTTGATAATGATACACCGATTCAAGAAATTCAAGCGCTTTTACCAGATGTTTTGGTGAAAGGAGCAGATTACAATCCGGATCAAACAGATGCTTCACAGAAAGATTACATGGTTGGTTCAGATGTTGTTCGTGCGCACGGTGGAGAGGTGAAAGTGGTCGAATTAGAAGCTGGTTTTTCAACTACTTCATTGGTGAAAAAATTAGCCAAGTAATACATGAAACAGCTTGAACAGGCAATTTGGGAAATTCAATCCGATGCTGATTTTAATGAATTGGCGCTAGAAATTTTTCGCTTTCAGTCAGAAAATAATCCTGTTTATGCTGAATTTCTTGCTCTTATTTCAGCCAAAAATCCAACTCATTTTTCGGATATCCCTCGTTTACCCATTTCTTTTTTCAAAACACATGATGTACTTTCTACGAATCAATCACCAACAGTTGTCTTTCAAAGTAGTGGTACAACGGGCATGCAACGAAGCAAACATGGACTGATATCGGAAGAAATGTATCGACAATCGTTTCGGAGAACCTATCGGATGCAAGTAGGAGATCCCGAAGAGCAGGTTATTTTGGCTTTAC
This sequence comes from uncultured Flavobacteriales bacterium, assembly GCA_964425255.1. Taxonomy (GTDB): domain Bacteria; phylum Bacteroidota; class Bacteroidia; order Flavobacteriales_D; family Crocinitomicaceae; genus CAYRMV01. The sequence goes on along the minus strand of CAYRMV010000053.1, from coordinate 2,499 downwards.
TTCCAAATTATGTTGAACAAGGTTCGTCCAGTTTGGTCTACATGGTGGATGATTTGATTCGATTAACAGGACACCCCGTCTCCGGTTTTTATCTAGGAAGTTTGGACGAATTATTGGAAGCATATCACCAAGTTTCCTGTAGTGGAAGAAAAATTGTCTTGTTTGGGGTGAGCTATGCTTTGTTGGATTTAGCAGAGAAAAATCCGGATTTATCGAAAGCGACAATCATTGAAACGGGCGGTATGAAAGGCCGACGCAAAGAGTTGTCGAAAGAGGAACTGCATTCCGTTTTAGCAAAAGCTTTTCATGTAAACTATATTTCTTCTGAGTACGGCATGACGGAATTACTTTCTCAAGCATACAGCAATCAAGAAGGTTTGTTTTCACTTCCACCGTGGATGAAAGTGTTGATTCGTGAAACCAACGATCCTTTTTCACTTGTTTCCGATGGTAAAACGGGTGGGGTAGACGTACTTGATTTAGCCAATTTGTATAGCTGTTCTTTCTTGTCGACACAAGATTTAGGGAAATGGGAGAACAATCAATTACGACTCATGGGACGATTTGATCATGCCGATATTCGAGGGTGTAACCTCTTGGTTGGTTAAAATGGATCTCGCGTTCGAGCAAAAGTTAAGTTGAAAAAATCAGACTAAATCAGCAAGTTCCTATCAAATAACTGTATTTTTGTTCCAAATCACCCCGAAATGAATGAGATACAAGCGTTAATTCGTGAAAAGGCTGAACTTGTTTTTGAAAAAGTAAAACAATACCGTCATCACATCCATCAGCATCCTGAACTTTCTTATCAAGAATTTGAAACCATGGAGTTTGTGGCGTCTGTCTTGACTCAACTAGGTATTCCACATCAAAAGGGAATTGCCGAAACTGGTTTGGTTGCTCTTATTCAGTCGGAAAAACATTCCAAAAATCAAGCTTGTATTGGTCTTCGTGCCGATTTGGATGCTTTGCCAATTCATGAAGAAAATGATGTTTCCTATAAATCAAAGAATGAGGGAGTTATGCACGCTTGTGGTCATGATGTTCATACGGCGGTTTTATTAGGAACAGCTGAGGTTTTGTGGTCTATGCGGGATGTGTTACCTCTGCCTGTGAAATTGATTTTTCAGCCAGGTGAAGAAAAAAATCCTGGAGGAGCTTCTTTAATGATTGAAGCAGGAGTTCTTCAAAATCCGCGCATTGAACGGATGTATGCCTTGCATGTTTTTCCCGATATGCCCGTTGGAAAAGTAGGGTTTAAATCCGGAATGTACATGGCTTCGTGTGATGAAATTTACATCACGATTCACGGTTTGGGTGGTCATGGGGCAACTCCTCATCAAACAATTGATCCGATTTTTATTGGAGCCACCTTAGTAACAAGTTTGCAACAGATTGTCAGCCGGAAATGTGATCCAAAAATTCCATCTGTTCTTTCTTTTGGTCATTTTGAAGCATTAGGTGCAACAAATATTATTCCATCAAAAGCCATTTTAAAAGGAACATTTCGAACGATGGATGAACTATGGCGAGCAGAAGCGTTGAAACTCATCGAAGAGCAAAGTAGAGGAATAGTAAACTCACTAGGTGGAACAGTAACCATCGAAATTAGCAAAGGATACCCTTTTTTAGTCAACGATGAAACAATTACGGAGAACTTACGGACCAAGGCAATTGACTTTTTAGGTGCAGAATACGTTGAAGAACTTCCGATACGCTTGACAGCCGAGGATTTTTCGTTTTATTCACAGGAAATCCCCGTTTGCTTTTTCCGTTTAGGTGTTCGCAATGAAGAAAAAGGCATTGTTTTTGGGGTTCATCATCCGCGATTTGATGTTGATGAACAAGCATTGAAGCGTGGAGTAGAAATGATGAGTTTAGCCGTTTTTTCATGAAAGGGATTCTTTATTTAGTTTTTGTTAGTCTTTTAATTTCATCTTGTACAGGTGAAAAGGAGAAAGCGATTGATGTATATGCTATTCGTTCAGCAGGACAATTAGCAACCGTAGAATATACTTTGGGGAAAGTAATTGAAACCAAAGAAGAAGATGTTTGGTATAAATTTGGTGATCGTCGGATGCTGATAAGTTGTAAAGCAAAAGCGAAAGCAGGTGTAGATTTAACCAAAATTCGACCCGAAGATATTCAAGTAAGTGGAAGAAAAGTCACCATACTTTTACCTGCAGCTGAATTATTTTCTTTAGAGATGGATCCGCTTTCGATCCGGACAGAAGTGAAAGATGTGAGTGGATTTAGGCATAATTTCTCACAAGCTGAACGTTTAACTATTCTTCAAAAGGGAGAAGAAAGTATCCGTAAGGATTTAGAGAAAACCAAAATCATCGAAAAAGCGAGTAAACATGCTCGTTCATTTGTCAAAACATATTATCAAAATTTAGGGTTTACCGATGTCGATGTTCAAATTCAATCAAAGCATGAAGCGACACTACAAAATCGTTAAAAAAGCCTTGTCTTTTTTCCTTGTAATAGGTATAGTCC
>CAYRMV010000052.1:0-19950 GCA_964425255.1 uncultured Flavobacteriales bacterium | reverse complement strand
TAGAAAATACCCAAATCTGAAATTTAAAATTCAATTTCAAAAATCATAATACTTGGAAACAAAAAAAAGAGGCCGCTCAATATTTTGAGACAGCCTCTTTTTTGCAGGAATAATCCAGATCAAAACACCACCCCTACTCCTACTTGTATTACCTGATTTTTATACGCCGGAACGGAACTTGTTCCATCTCCGTTATTAGATCTCAAATCCAAATTGTAACGACCAAACAATAAGAAATTTTGAATCGTAACATCAATTCCGCCAACTACTCCAAACAAGTTCTTATTCAATTGATCGTTTTCATATTGCTCTTCGGATGTTGCAGATGAATTTCCGATTGTCAACACATCCTTTGAACGCATCAAATACGAATATTGAACTCCACCAACCAAAGCAACATTCGCAGCTGGTTTGAACTGTAACATCAAGGGAATATCCAAATAGGTTGTCGTTCTCTCTAATCGTGTATCAACACCAAAATAGCGTGCTTCTTGTACAAATCCCTTTTGGGAAACAAGTATTTCCGGTTGCAATCCAAAGTATTTATTTAAAGGAATAGAAAGAAAGCCACCACCAACATACCCCAATTTATGCGTCACATCCAAGTTGGGTTGTTCATCTTGTATCAATGAGGCGAAATTCAATCCACCTTTTAATCCCACTCTGAATTCTTCGCGCTCATCTTGCGCTAATACTGTTTGAAACCCTATGCACAAAACAGCAAGTCCGATTATTTTTTTCATGTTGACGTGTTTTAAAAGTTATGCAAACACAGGAAAAAGAATGATGCCAAAACAATAAAACAGGCATTTCAATACCAAAAACAGATAAGGAATGAGTAATTTTTCTACAATCTGACGAAATAAATCCACAAAGTGAAATGATGATTTTCTTAGAAATCATCTCAGATCCCAAGAGAAACTACTCTGTACACTTTTTTACTTTCCTGTGACCGAGGTATGAAAAAAAACTATTTGTGAAAAGGAAAAAATTTAAAATCAACAAGCTACAATCAATCATGCACGACCATAAGCCAAAAAGCTTATCAAATTCAAACATTATTCCATGGTAGCGACCAACCGTAGGAAATGTGCCCTGATCCACTGACCATCGGTTATATGCTATTATTGATCTCCAACGCTCAAATTCATCATCAATAGATCCCATGAACCAAATCATAAATACATAGAAGACAAAAAATATTGCAAGCGTGTATATTACCCATTTTTTTGATTGTTTTTTAAATAAAACGTTGTGAAAAATGATTTGAACAGGGATAAGATAGAAAGGAACAGCGTAAACAACATCATTCCTAACTCCCCAGGGTGCAATGATAAAACTTCCAAATAAAAAGAAAAACAAAGCTATAATAACCAGAAATGTATGAAGAATTATTTTTTCAATACTTGCTTTGTTTTTTTCACCGTAATAAATCCCGAACAATAAACCGATAGAAACTACCCAATTCACCAAATCCAGTCCGGTACCTGTTTGGTATCCTACTGTATTATATCCCCAAGCGATTTTCAAGACACTTAGAATAAGAACCAACAGATTAAATCCCAGCAGTATTACACGCATCCAAGAATATCCCCTGTCAAAATTACTCATCTATCCTGTTTATTTAGACTGTCTGATAAAAATACTATTTTTAAACTTACTCAAACATATCAAAATTAGATAATCCGGATATTTTCCATTTATACAGAAACGGATTAAACAAAAATCCCCAGCTAAAAAATAACTGGGGACAAAATCAAAATGTTTCTTCTTACTGATTATGCTCAATCACGTAAGTTAAAATCTTTTCAATCAAATGTACGCGGTCTTTTCCACTCACATTGTGTTTGTGCATCGGATATGGGAAGAAATCCACTTGTTTTCCTAATTCGACAAATTTCTTCACCAAAGCATAATTGTGCTGCATCACGACCACATCATCCACCGTACCATGAATCAATAATAAATCACCTTGTAATTTATATGCATGATTGATTAAACAAGCTTCTTGATATCCTTTTTCATTTTCTTCAGGACGATCCATATAACGTTCACCATACATGACTTCGTAATATTTCCAATCAATTACGGGACCACCAGCCACTCCAACTTGAAAAGTTCCAGGTTGACGCAACATCAAGGAAGTAGTCATAAACCCACCAAACGACCAACCATGAACAGCTAATCGATTTCCATCTACGTATGGCAATGATTTTAGATAAGCAACTCCTGTCATTTGATCTTCCATCTCCACATTTCCGAGTTGACGGTGAATTTGACTTTCGAAAGCAAAACCTCTTTCAGCCGAACCACGATTATCTACAGTAAATACCAAATATCCTTGTTCGGCCATCCAATGCATCCACAAATTAGCGCCAGCCATCCATGAATTGGTAATCATTTGCGCATGCGGACCTCCATAAACATACACCAAAACTGGGTATTTTTTTGATGGATCAAAATTACTAGGTTTGATGAATCGAGTATATAAAGTTGTTCCATCATTGGCAGTCAACGTTCCAATTTCTGTGGTTCCAATTGCAACATTAGCGTATTTATTTGCTGAACGAAGTAATTCTTTTTTCACTTTTCCATTGGCGTCGAGTAATTGAGAAACAGAAGGCGTAGTCGTATTCGAATATTCATCGAAAATCCATTTCCCATCGGAACTAATCTCGATTGAATGCGTTCCCGAAATTGGTGTCAATAAACGTTGTTTTCCAGTTAATGACACAGCATAAAACATTGTATTTAATGGACTTTCACCTGTTGCTGAAAAAACAATTTCCTTCCCCGCGTTAATTGCCTGTTTGATTTCTTTTACAACAAATTTGTTTTTTGTCAATTGCTGAATTAACTTTCCATTGATGTCATAATAATACAGGTTATTGAATCCATCGCGTTCACTGATCCAGACGAAATTGTTTGACGTTTTACTTGGAAAAAAAGCCGGATGTTCAGGTTCAATCCATTTGTCGTTTTTCTCTTCAAAAAGCGTTTGAACCAATGCACCTGACAATGCATCATATTTATTCAACCACATGTGATTTTGATCGCGATTAACTTCTGCAATCAAGATAAATTTCTCGTCTGGAGTCCAACAAACATTAGTCAAGTAACTGTCTGAACCACTTTTAGGTGAAATGAAAACCGTATTTTTTGTTTTTAAATTGTAAATACCAATGCGCGGTTTTTCTGATTTTTGACCAGCCATTGGGTACTTGATATTCACCAATTTACCCGGAGTTTCATTGATATCTAACAAAGGATAATCCGCTACTTCTGATTCATCTTTTTGAGCAAAAGCCAAAGCATTTCCACTTGGGGACCAGAAAATCCCGTTTTTAATCCCGAATTCACTTCGTGCATACGTTTGACCAGAAACAATGTTTGGGTCTTCTTCGTTGGTCACCACCCATTTCATTCCTTCAGCACTTTGAAGATACAAGTTATTCTTGCGCGTATAAGCAACTACTTTCCCCTTTTCATGTAAGGTAACATTTTCAGCATCTTCCGCTAGGGTGATTGTCTTCTCCCCTTTTTTGGTCACAGTGTTATAGGAGTAATAACTTACACCATCTGTCACGACAAACGTTTGCCCATCGATCCATTGAAATCCGGAAAACCAACCTAGTTGTGCACCAACAGCAGTGTTCAATTCTTGAATGGTCATCCAATCGGTGGTTTCACCTTTGGTATTTCCTTTTTTTAATTTGATGTATCCATCCAAATAGGAAAACTCATTCGTTCCTGGAATCCATTGAAAAAATGGCATAGCATCTGGAGCATATTTACGGTATTGTTGCGTAACCGATTCAGCTAAAGTCAATTGTGTCTTTTGCGCCGAAATCCAACCGGAAAAAACGGTAAACCCAACAAAAAGGATTGTTTTGATTTTCATGATTATTATTGATTTTTGAACAAATATACAGATTTAGTTATTTCTCATTACAAAACGATTTTTAGTGATTTCCAAATTGAGATTTGAAATTTTTACTTAGTTATGAGAAATAGATTCTTTAGATTTTTGTTGAATTTGATGCCAATTTATCCAACCATACAAAGCGGCAAAGGTGAAAAAAACATACAACAAAGCACTCGATTCCAATCCTCTTGATGCGTATAAATAAATGGATAAAACATCTATCACGACGAATAAAATCCAGTTTTCAATGGCTTTTTTTGCCACTAAAAAGGTCGCATAAATACTAAACAAGGTAATTCCTGCATCCAAATAAGGAGAAGCTTGATTCGTGTTTTGATCCAGGAAAAATCCTATCAAAGTGGAAATCAATAGAATAAAAAGTAAAAGTACGATTGTCCATTTCCACGGTTGGTAATGTATTTTTCGATTTGAATTTTCGCTTTCTCGCCATTTCATCCAACCATAGACCGCCATGGCTACATAGAAAACTTGTAGCAGCGATTCCATGTACAATTGCGTTGAAAAACAGAGATAAATGTATATAGAGGAAGAAATAAAAGCAAAATACCAACAAGCTCGAATTTCGTTTGCTGCGAAAAGTACATACATGACACTTGTTCCGATAGCACACCATTCCCAAACGGATGTATCGAGAATTCCAGCCCAAATATCATGTAAACTCATCGCAACGAAAATAGTACAAAATCTCTAACAATTAAACTATTTTGGTTCTTGTAAGTTCGTATTTTGCATTAACTGATAGTCGGTCAATGTTTTCAAAAAGGAAATAATATCCGCTTTTTCCTGCGAAGTCATCGGAATTCCTCCATTTGTCAAATGAGGATCTAAAGTTGCTGATGCTTTAACACCTGAAGCATAATGATCCAGAACTTGATTGAGCGTATAAAAACGTCCATCATGCATGTACGGATAGGTGATTGCAACATTTCTCAGCGTTGGCACTTTGAATTTCCCTTTGTCATTTTCATTTAACGTGATCAAAAAACGTCCTGCATCGTGATCAAAAACCTCATCAATTCCATTGTTTCGGAATGTATTATCCGTAAACAATGGCTCTTGGTGACAGCTTGCACATTTCTCTCGAAACAAATTCAATCCACTTTTTTCAGACGTTGAGAAAGAAGCTTTTCCTTTCAGATAATGATCGTATTTACTTTGATCAGAAATAATCAACATCATATACTGTGACAAAGCTCTAAAAAGCAATTGATCGGTAATTACTGAAGTTCCGTATGCTTTTTTAAACTGTTTCTTGTAGTCTTCCGATGCATTTAGCTTGTTCACAACATTCAACATCGTTTCATTCATTTCCAATGGATTCGTGATTGGAGCTAGGGAAAAAATTTCAATGTGATTCACACCTCCATCCCACATGAATGATTTCGCCCAAGCCATATTAACAATTGTCGGCGAATTTCGTGTTCCCAAAGCACCACCAACTCCAGCACTAAATGTAGTATTATGATCTGCAAAACCATGTACTTGCGCGTGGCACGAAGCACACGAAATCGTGTTGTCAGATGACAAAATAGGGTCGTAAAACAAAGCTCTTCCCAACACAAATCGATCGGTACTTTGTGCGTTGTTTTCTAATTTATAAACAGGTTCAGGAAAACCTTCAGGCACATAAAATCCCCATGTCCCTGTTTCGCTTAAATCCACCTTGTTGCAATCAATCAAAAAGACTGAAAGAAGCAAAAAGGAATAAATTAATCTTTTCATTTTCTAATTATGAATGTGATCAAACTGGAAACCTCCATAAAATGTTTTAGCCATTTTTTTAGCATCGCTACCCGGAATATGAACATTGTTCACTTGATTTACGCTTGCTGTATTTTCCCATAATCGATCGACAAAAGAACTCATTGAGATTTCAGGTTGCGAATTGGGTGTAACAATCAGCTCTTGCTCGAATGCATATTGATTCTTCGTAAGCACCGAATTTACCCCTTGAAAACCAGAAAGGTGAAACGAGAAACCGGGAGATGAATCGGGTAAATTGGCCGCTGTTCCTTCTGCTTTCACAAAAATATACCCTGAATTCCAGGTCCAAAACATACCATAAATGGTGGACAAAGCACCTGTTTGAGAACCCGATACATTCCGTGTACTGTCGACTCCATACAGAATTTCAATTGCCTGGTATTTTCCAGTTGGAATGTTGTTTATTGCTAATTTCACTTCTGAACCATTTTCAAGATCAACCAAATAATAACTTTCTGGTTGTGTCCACCAAGTACCGTCTGTTTTTTGCAAGCGAATGTTTGAAACATAGTATTTTAAGGTATGAAAATTCAAACTATCGTTGTTTACCGAATGTATGAATTCTTGTCCCAACTGAAAGGGAAAAACACCTTGACTCGATTCCCATTTATGACTAATTGCCAAAGTAGCATTCCCCGTATTTTCCTCTTGTTGAGGATCACCGTTTTCTTTTTTACAACTCAACAAGACTACAGAAAAAAGGAAAATAAAAGCAAGATTTCTCATATAGAAGTTTTGTTTCAAAAATACCCTTTCTTTTTGTTTTATGGAAAAAATAATAATGATGATAATTGAAATGCTAAATAAAAACAAAGGAGAGTTGCCAAGAAATGAACCTGTCAACTCTCCTTTCTAATTAATTGTGTACGTGATCAAATTGAACATTTCCAAAAAAATCATTTCCTAACATGGTAGAATTTGCATTCGGCATGTGAATCATCGAACCATTAGAAATACTTCCGTAATTATGGAACATTTTAGCTGGATTTGCTATCATGTGAATTTGACTTGTTCCTGTTGCTGAAACAATCAAATTGGTTACTGACAAATCGGCTTCTTTCACCGTAACAATGTTGTTTGCACCACTAAAACCACCTAAATGGAATGTAAATGAACCTCCCATTCCACCTTGTGGAGAAGTTCCTTCCGCTTTACACATGATGTAGCCTGAATTCCAACTCCAAAACATCCCGTTTGTAGTTGACAAAGCACCCGATTGGGAACCAGAAACATTGCGTGTACTATCCACACCCAAGGTATACGAAAAAGCAACATAATTTCCGGTTGGAACTCCAGTCAATTTCAATGTTGTTGAACTAGGTGTGCTCAAATCAACTAAGAAATAACTTTCAGGTTGTACCCACCAAGTACCATCTGATTTTTTCAATTTCAAATTGGATACATAGTATTTAAACATTGAATAATTCAAGGTATCTCCCGACATTGGGTGAATCAAATCTTGACCCAACATAAAATTCGCACCCGCATTTCCCCATTTGTGTTCAATCAACACATCTACATTTCCAGTTGTTGTAGCAGGAGTTTCTGGATCTTTTTCGTCTTTTTTACATGATGACAATACAAGCGTTGAAATAGCCAATACCATTGACCAAGTTACAATTTTTTTCATTTTTTCTTTTTGAAATCCGATTTTAAAAACGAGAACAAATTGAGCTTATTTCGCATTATTCAACTAAAAAAACCGATTTCTCCTTTTTAAAACCGAATGATTAATTTTTGTTTATACAATTTGAGGAAAGCGTTTAATGGAAAACCCAATTAAACATACAATCCATTTAGGGAAAACCAAAAGAACTGGTAACCCGTTTTTGATTTCTAAAAATCAACTCACTGAATCAACAAAAATCGGGAGGAGGATTGTTTGTTTGAGAAAAATGAAACTGGTATAAATTCAAATAAGTTGGTAGATTAATTGTCTGAACAGCTGTATAAGTCACTTCTTCCATCCAAGAAAGAGGGAACTTTTCAGCAAGGTAATTGAATTCGATTTCTTTTAGTTTATTTTCGGGAAGTTGGTGTTTTTGTCTTTCTGATTGTTCTTCTGCGTCCAATTTTTTTAACTGCTTCGAAAGGTAACATTGTCCATTACAATTCAACATGGGATTGTCTTTGTTGACGCAATATTTTTCGGTAATTATATCTTGATTAATTTTCCAATCGAGCACGAGAACTGTTTTAAAGACACTTGGGGAAAGTATCACTAGAATCAGACCGATGTTCAACAAAATTTTCACGACACAAAGGTAGATATGAATTTCTAGATAAAACTGAACTTTTGTCACATTTTATTCCCAGCCACGTAATTCTTTGCAAGCCCGAATAAACTTCAAGTTCAAATCAATTTGAGATTCATTGATACTTAGGTTAATCGCTCTTGTATAACTATCGATTGCTGCATCTAGTTCCCCTTTGTGCTGAAAAAGCATACCAAAATAAAAGTAAATGTCAGCATCTTCTCTATTTCTGACTGTTTTAGCTCGTTCCAAAATGATTTCTGCTTCGTCAAATCGAGCTTCTTTGATTAAAATAAGCGCATAATGGGTGTAAGTAGGAAAATATTCAGGATCAATGCGCAAAGCGTTTAAATGATTTTTTTCAGCCTCTTGATTGTTCCAAAAATTATAGGCGATTTTTCCTAATTCGTAGTGTGGTTCAGCCCGATCTGGATGATGAACAATCAATTCGTGCAGTTTATTAATTGCTCTTTCGTAGTATGCATCTCGAACATCATTTTGAACTAAAAACAGTTCTTCTTTGAACTTACCAAAATCAGCCGTTATGGGTTTCATAAATAAAATTTTAGATCAAAAATAATGAAAAAATAAAGGAAAAATTACTCAACATTGAATAATATTATTACTTTTATCTAAAAAAATATAGGTTTTATCTTGTTGAAATTTGCATTCATCTAATTCCATAGAAAACATGATCCAATTGCTACATCAAATTAAAGTAGCCTTTTTTGTTATTAATAAACAGTTGGAGATCGTTGATATATCGGAAGAAGTAAATCGCATTTTTGAAAAAAAAGCACATCCTGCTTTGATACGCAAATGCCTCTCAACTGAATCGTGCAACCGAATCGAATCATGTTTTTCCAATGGTGATCCAGCATCCATTCTAACTTTAACAATTTGTGATCAAGAGGTTCCTGTTCGAATTGTTCAACTTCCTTCAGAAGAAAATCTTTTGTTCGTGCAAATCATTGAATCTGCCGACATCATTGAATTTAGAAACGACCTTGCCAAAAAGACAAATGCCATTGAAACATTATCGAAATCGAGAAAAATTCGATCCGGCGAATTGCAAGATGCGATATTGGAATTACTTCAAATATGTTCCACAACAACAGACACGCGTCGAATAAGCGTTTGGACTATAAACAATCGTGATAAAAGCATTGATTGTTTAGGGATTTACGACAATGAAAATGGAATGATCCATGTTGAACGAAGTTTAAGTGCTATTGAAATTCCTTCTTATTTTAAACTTTTTGAAAAAGAGAATATCATTCTTACTCAGGATACATTTTCGGATGAAAAAACCAAAGAACTACGCGATAGTTATTTAATTCCAAACGACATTCGAAGTATGATGGATGTTCCGATTCGAAATGCGGGTGTTATAATTGGTGTTTTGTGCTTCGAGCAAATTGGTTTTAAACGTTCTTGGAGTATGCAGGACCAAAAATTTGGTTTGATTGCTGCACAATTGGTTTCGCTCGCTTTTGAAAGTAATGAAAAAAGAACCTTACAATTGCAATTGCAACACGCATTAGATGAAAAAGAGAACTTACTTCGTGAAACGTTTCATCGTGTAAAAAATAACCTAGCTGTTGTACATAGTTTGATCAATCTTCAAATGAACAAACTAGAGAACTCCGAACAATACCAACAATTTCAAGATTTAAGTTTTCGGGTTCAATCGATAGCTACCTTGCACGATTTATTACATCATTCCCAACAATTCGACTCGGTAGATGCAGCACGTTATCTTTCAGCAGTAGTGGATAGTTTACTTGCTTCCACTCCCAACCAAATTCAGGTGCATAAAAACCTTGAATCAATCGTTCTTCCTGCCGGAAATTCAATTTATTATGGAATGATTGTTAGCGAACTCGTGACAAACGTTATGAAACATGCTTATCCTATTAATCATCCAAATCCTTCCTTGTGGATTTCATTCGAACGCAAAAATGATCGCTATTTACTGACTGTCAAAGACAATGGCGTCGGAACATTCCCCCCTGCTCAATCCAACACCTTAGGCATGGATATTTTAGATGGTCTGGTAGAACAAATCGACGGAGAAATGCACATGCATTCTGAAAATGGATTGGTTGTTACGATTTTATCCTAAGAAGTAAATTCTACATCAAAAAAAAAATAACCAGCCAAATCCATCAAATAAGAACACTTTTGGCTGACAAATAAACGAAATTAAACTATTTTTTTAAAAATAAAATTCATATTTAAACTATTGTCTATCAATTGAATTGACTAAGAATTATCCTTTAACCCGAAAGTAGAAATTAAAGTAAAAAGCACACTCTTTTTTCACTCATTTCCCATATAAATTCCTGTTTTTTTCTTGTTAGATTTTCAGCGTATGCCTTCGAAATGGTAAATTCCTTTTCACTGAATTTCATTTTATCCGTACCTTTGCATTCAAATTTTCAACACATGAAGTCACGTTTATTTTTGGTCGTTTTATTGGGTCTTTTTTCTTGCTCGAAAGATGCGCGTTATGCCAATCGCCTTGCAGGAGAGTGGGAGTCTACTTTTTACAAAGGCTACGAATTGGGAGAAGACAAACAAGTGAGTTGGAAGTTTCAAGAAGGCAAAAAGGAAAAAGGTCAAGGCGAACAAACTCAAATTGAAAACAATGCCACTTTTTTGAATGCCTTTTCCTACGAGATAAACGATGAAAAACTCATCCTTCAAACGAATTATCAATTTGAAACGGTAATCGATACATTCAACATCCTTACATTAACCCGAAAAAAACTAGAAGTCGAACACCGCGTTTTTGGTGTGAGTCGCTTTGATAAAAAATAAACAAAAAAACGGAAGTTCTCACCTCCGCTTTTTTATGTCTTTACTTTTGAAATTACAACATTTCGATCACGCCTGCTGCACCTTGTCCGGTACCGACACACATGGTCACCACGCCGTATTTTTCGTTGCGTCGCTTCAATTCATTCATAATCTGAACCGATAATTTCGCTCCTGTACAACCGAGTGGATGCCCCAAAGCAATTGCTCCCCCGTTCACATTCACGATGTCTGGGTTCAATCCCGCCTCACGGATTACCGCCAAACTTTGCGAAGCGAATGCTTCATTCAACTCAAACAAATTAACATCGTTCAAGCCAATACCAGCCATTTTCAATGCTTTCGGAATCGCATCTACTGGACCAATTCCCATGATGCGCGGTTCAACACCTACAACGGCATACGAAACCAAACGGGCAATCGGCTCGATGTTGAGTTCCTTGACCATTTTTTCAGACATCACCAACACGAAAGCTGCTCCGTCCGAAGTTTGCGATGAATTTCCGGCCGTCACACTTCCGTTTTGAGCAAAGACTGGCTTCAAGGTTGCCAAGGCTTCAAGCGTACTCGCGCGTGGTCCCTCGTCCGTGTCCACAATTGTTTTAGAAACCTGACGTTTTTCGTTGTCATCTAAAAAGATGCGCTCCACCTCAATCGGAACGATGTCGTCCTTGTATCTTCCTGCTTGAATCGCTGCAATTGCCTTTTCGTGTGATTTCAATGCAAAAGCATCTTGTTCTTCACGCGAAACGTTGAATTGATTCGCAACAGCTTCCGCAGTCAAACCCATCCCCCAATACCAAGTTGGGTTTGCTTTTCCTACTTTTGCATTGGGAACAATTCTCCAGCCACCCATCGCCATCACCGACATGGATTCTACTCCCCCCGCAATGATGCAATCGGCCATTCCTGTTTCGATTTTGGCTTTTGCCATCGCGATGGTTTCTAATCCAGACGAGCAATATCGGTTAACAGTGATTCCGGGAACTTTATCGGTTCCTAATCCCATTAAGGAGATCAATCGTCCCATATTCAATCCTTGCTCCGCTTCTGGCGTTGCGTTTCCGACGATTACGTCATCGATTCGATTTACATCTAACTGAGGAAATTGAGCTACCAAATGTTTGATTACATCAGCTGCTAAATCATCCGGTCTGTAAAACCGAAAACCTCCTTTTCCTGCCTTTCCTACCGCTGAGCGATATCCGGCTACTATATATGCTGTGTTTGCCATGATTAATTTCTTAAAATTTTTCCATTTTTGACTAAGCTTTCTAAACGTTCAAGGGTTTTGCGCTCGCGACATAATTCCAAGAATGCTTTGCGCTCCAAATCCAACAAATATTGTTCGGAAACAACGGTATTCTCTGATAAATCTCCTCCGCAAAGAACAAATCCGAGTTTTTCAGAAATCAAGCGATCGTGTTCTGAAATGTAGTTTCCTGACAACATGGAATTCGCTCCAACGTAAACAATTCCCAATCCTTCTTGTCCTACAACGGTTACGTTTTTCTCGCGTTTTGGAGCGACATATCCTTTTTCCGCCAATTCGATTGCAGCTCGTTTTGCACGTGTTAAATGATAATCTCTCGAAACAACAACCTCATCGATACCGTCTCGCAAATAACCAAGATCAAATGCTTCATACGCCGAAGTGGAAACTTTTGCTTGTCCAACCGTTAAGAAGCGTTCGCGCAAACGATTGATTTTGATATCACCCTCTTTCAATTCATCCGAAAGGCGTTTCGCAAATTCTTTTGAACCGCCACCACCAGGGATTAATCCAACACCAAATTCAACTAAGCCCATATATAACTCAGCATGAGCAACCACTTTGTCTGCATGCATCGAAAGTTCGCATCCGCCTCCTAGTGCCATATTGTGTGGCGCTGCAATCACGGGAATATTCGAATAACGCACACGCATCATTGTATCTTGGAAAGCTTTCACAGCAAAATTCAATTCATCGTAATCTTGTTCAGCAGCCATCATGAAGATCATTCCAACATTCGCTCCTGCTGAGAAATTAGCTCCCGTATTGGAAATAACCAAACCACGGTATTCTTTCTCTGCCAAATCAATTGCTTTGTTGATTCCTTCAATTACACCACCGCCAATCGTATTCATTTTTGTGTGGAACTCTAAATTCAAAATGCCATCTCCCAAATTTACCAAGGTTGTATCCGCATTTTTCCAAACGGTATTCTCAGTTCGTAATGCATCCAACATCACTTGGTCTTCCGTCCCTGGGATGATCTCGTAGCTTTTGCTTTGAATGTCGTAGTAATATTTTTTTCCTCCTTCCACTTTGTAGAACGAAGTATTGCCACCTGCAAGCATTTCTTTTACCCAAGCAGCAACCGTATACCCTTCTTTTTCGGCAAGCTCAATTCCTTTTTGAATCCCAAGAAAATCCCAATTTTCGAAAGGACCAAAAGACCATGCATATCCCGTTTTAATTGCGTCATCTATACTGTAAAGTACATCTGAAATTTCTGGAACACGTTGAGAGATATAAGCAAACAAAGAAGCAAAGTGCTTGCGTAATAGTTCACCTGCGTTTGTTTTATCTGCCAACAAAATAGGCAAGCGTCCTTTTAAATCTGGAAATTGTTTCGCCATTTCCACAACAGGCAATTTCGCTCGTTGCATCGGTTGATATTCCAAGGTTTTTAAATTCAGGGCAAAACGATTTGTTGCTCCGTTTGCATCTTTTTCCTTGTAGTAATAACCTTTTTTTGTTTTATCTCCCAAAAATTTGTTTTCAATCAAAAAGGAAGTCGCTTTGGATTCTTTCAGGTCTTTCACCATTTGATCATCTTTCAAATTAGCTTGAAGTCCTTTTGTTACATTGTAAGCGGTATCCAAACCAACCAAATCACTCAACTTAAATGTTCCCGTTTTAGGTCGTTCCAAAATGGCACCTGTCAAGGAATCAGTTTCTTCAATAGTTAATCCCAATTCTTCAGCCAACTCCATGATTTTTGCCATGGAATAGACTCCGATTCGGTTTCCAATAAATCCAGGTGTATCTTTACAAAGAACCGTTTTCTTTCCAAGTACTTTTTTGCCGAAATCCATCAAGAATTCAACCACATCTGATTTTGTATCAGCAGTTGGAATAATTTCCAATAACTGCAAATAACGCGGTGGATTGAAGAAGTGTGTACCCGTGAAATGTGCTTTGAAATCATCGCTTCGTCCTTCCGTCATCATGTGAATCGGAATTCCCGAAGTGTTGGAGGAAATCAAGGTACCTGGTTTACGGAATGTTTCAACACGTTCGAACAATTGTTGCTTAATATCCAACCGTTCGATCACCACTTCGATTACCCAATCGCAGTCCTTAATCAATCCTAAATCATCGGTTAAATTTCCGGTAGTGATGCGTTTTGCAAACGATTTGCGGTAGATTGGCGAAGGATTTGATTTCAAGGCAAAATCCAGTGATTCATTCACGATTCGGTTTTTGAATGCTTTCGAATCAGCGGTCAAACCTGATTTTTGTTCTTTTTCACTCAAGCTTTGTGGCTGAATATCTAAAAGAACCACTTCGCAACCGACATTGGCAAAGTGACAGGCAATTCGAGATCCCATCACACCAGAACCTAAAACGGCTACTTTTCTGATTAATCTATTCATGCTTTTTATTTTAATTATTTGATCAATTTTTTCAATTCTTCATCTGCGATTTGATCGATTTTTTCCATCACTTCAAAATACGCTCGGATTTTTGTTTTCGGAATTTTGGCCATTAATTTCTCATTGAAATCCAGAACCACTTTTTTAGAAACACGTCTTTTTTCCAGTCCTTTATCTGTAAGGAAAATCAACACTTTTCGTTTGTCAACCCCATCCATTTCTCTGCGAATAAGTCCATCGTCTTCCATTGTTTTTAAGGTGCGAGAAAGACTCGTTGGCTCCATCCCCATTCGTGGGCCAAGTTGTGTACTAGGTGTTCCTTCTTTATCAATGATTAGTAGAATGTATCCGATTGAAATTGTCATATCATGTTCAGCTGCCTGCTGATTGTACATGCGTGATATTTTATGCCAGGTTTGGCGAATGAAAAAATCAATGGTTTGTTTTTCGTTTTGTGCCATTTAATTTATTTAGTGAGCTAAAGGTATAAATTTTTTCTAAGCACGCATACTATTTTTGAGAAAAAATAATTTATGTACGCATAACTTATTTAACATAAATGGAACACAACAAAAACTATGTCTTGAATAAGAATCTAAAAAATGAAAGACTTGACGTGAACTTAATCAACAAATTAATAATCATATTGATTATCCGTGTTTGTTAACTTAGAGTCTATTTAAATTTGGCTGTAAAACCGAAATCACTCCCAGATTTTATCTGAAATATGAACTGTACCTTTAAAATGAGCGATCAATTTTCCAGCTTGATTACGAACAGATACTTGATACAACCCGATGGTTTTTCCGCGGTTAATTTCGGTGCATTCTGCTCGAAGTACATCGTTTAGAAACACAGGTTTGGCGTGTGAAATTGCAGTTTCAATGCTTACAGATTGAAATCCATAGGTGTTAGAAGCAAAAGCCAAAGCAGAATCAGCTAAGGCATAACTGATTCCACCGTGGGCAATATGAAATCCATTGAGCATGTGTTCATTGACTTGCATTTGAAGCACACATGATCCCAAGGAAAGAGAAATTACTTCGATTCCCAACCATTGACTGAACGCATCATTTTCGCGCATTTTAGCAACAATTTGATCGGGAGAAAGCATGTTAATTTTCTTTGATTGCTCGATTCAATAAAGTAACCATTGCAATTGAAACAATGAATAATTGAGTTGCTGTTTCGTCGTCCAAAGAGGTTCCATCTGCATCGGGCTCACTCAATTCCATGGCCATAAATTGCGCCAACATCGGTTGATCACAAAAATCCTCCAATACATCTTCTTCGTGTTCTTCGAAGTAAGCATCTAACATATCTGCATACGGCTCTTCGAATGCATCAATATCTGCTTCCGTTACCAAACGACAAGAAAGTCCTTCTTGAGCAAATGATTCTGAGATTAAACAGTAATAATAGATGAGTAATCCTTCTAATTGCTCATTGTTGTATTCGATGGCAGCGGACATGATGTAACCCAACAATTCCGGTTGTGCCAAAGCATACATTTCGGACAATTTTTCCAACGCATCGTCGCTCAAATTGTCTACTTTTTCGATCGCTTTTTCGATGCTTTGAAAAGTAACGTGCTTCATTTTTAAATCTTTTGTACAAAGGTAATGAAATTGGTCGAACACAAGATGAATATCAAACTACTCGCGTTTAGATTTGCTTACAACAAGCCTGCATTCAATTTTAATTTCACACCCAATTGCAAACGACTATTTCGATCAAACGCCGTATTGATTGGAGAATTAATCGTGACATCCGTGAAACCGTACGTATAAGAAGTGTGTAACAAAAGATATGGTTTTACGGAAAAAGAATAGCCGATTTGCGCATGCCCATTGAATCGTTTGAAAGCGGAATACAAATCTTTTCCTTGGGCTTCTACATCGGCTGAAGTAAATTCTTTTGTGCCATATTTTGTAGAAGAAAACGGAAGTAAAAACTCTCCACCGATCCCCACAGAAAACTCATGACGTCGGAAGCGATACGACAATTTTGGTGTGGCAGAAAGATAACTCAAAGCTGTTTTTGTAAAATAAGTTCGAGAAGGATCTTGCGTTTCATTTGCACCAATGTATTGACGGTAATCCACTTGCGAAATTCCATAATATTCCGCTTGTAAAGCCATTCGCCAATTGTTTTTCAGAGGTAAATTGACTTCAAAACCTAATGCTTCTTGCAATTTCAACTTTCCACGTTGCGCTTCAATTCCGAACAAAGTATTGGTTGCAAGCACTGCATATATTTCCATTTTCGGTTCTACATTCAGCTTGTTCACCGAATCAAAACGAGCTACTGACTTTTTAATTACCAACGATTTATCAAGCGGATTATCCAATTGATTTTCCCCAAAAAGAGCTAAGTTCTGAATGCTTTCACGTTGAGAGTTTGACGAATAATCCGAATTTGATTGATTTTTTTCAATTTTTGTTTTGTTTGTTTTTCGTTTCGTTCTTTTTAATGAGTTGAACGTATTTCCCTTCAAAATAGCTTCTTCTTTAACTTGCTCTTTTTGATTTGATTTTACCTCTGAATTTTCATTTTTACTTTCAGACCTCGAAGTTTGCTCTTCAGCTACTTGTTGGTTAGATTGTTCGTTTTTTGAAATGAATGTTTTTTCTGTAGATGGTCTTAAGTAACCAAAAACACCAATCGTGATCAACGTTCCTGCTAAAGCGGAGGTGAAAAACCAAATAAAAAACCGCTTTTTGCGCTTGTTTTTAGCAGCATCATACATTTCAAAAGCTTGAGTCATGTATTCTTCCTTGAATTCCAAGCCTTCTGGTATGTTGTCTTCCCAATTAAATTCTTCCATAACTTCTATTATTTGAGGTCTAACATGTGTCTAATTTTTTTCTTTGCATCGGAATAATGCCACATACTTGTGTTTTCATTAATGCCAAGCATACTCGCGATTTCGTTGTGTTTGTAGCCGTCAATGGCGTAGAGATTAAAAACACTTTTGGTCATTGGTGGTAATTGTTTTACTTTTTCCTTGACCAACTCCATGCGTTCTTGAATTTCTTGATCGTGATGAACATCCACCATATTAATAGACATTCCAGACAAATCATCCGTTATCTGAACTTTACTTTGTATGCGTTTTTCCTTTTTGATTTCGTTCAGAATCTCATTTATCATCACTCTTTTCGCCCAAAATTCAAAGGGATTTTCTAGATTAAACTGTTTCAAATTCAATAGGATTTTGACAAAACCTATATTGAAATAAAAAACCGCCTGTTCCTTGTCATTGGCATAACGATACGCAGTACTAATCAGTTTACCATAACACCATTTGTAGCACAATTCTTGCGCCCTTCGATCCCCTTCCAAACACTTTTTCAGTATTTCTGCCTCCATTCTATTTGATTAAAAATGAGAAGTTAGTCCTACTGAAATAAGTGGTCCTCCAATTCCAAATTCCGATTGCAAGCCTAATTTTTCATGAATATTGTAGCGCAATCCATAAGCAAATCGCATCGAAATGGGGAAAACGGGAAAATCGAAAATCCCAGAATCATTAAAATCACCACGTTCTCCATCAACAGTGTAATTTCGAACACGGATGTTTGCTCCAAGAGCACTCGAAAAAAACATGTTCCAACGCGGGTTTTGCATGTGAAAATAGCGGGTGAAAACTGCTTGAATCCGCAGACGATGCATCCTGTAATTGGTGGAATATTTTTCAGTTTGATAGGAAGAAACAGCGGGATTCCATAGTGAATCTGTAATAGTTCCCGTAGCTGCAAATCCATTGTAAAACGCCTGAAATCCAAGGCTACTTTTTTCATTCAAAGGAAACTCTGCACGCAAACTAAGCGGCTTGATCTTGTAAACCGTTTCCATTTCTACAAAACGATACGAAACAATTGTATCTAAACCATATGCATTGCTGTATTCATAATTCGTATTAAAATTGGGTGCAATAAACAAACTCACTAAACCGTAATTTCCACTCAATGTAACACGAGAATCAAGTGCAGATTGACTTTCAACCTGAAATACATTCCCAAAAAGAATCAAAAAAGAAATCAACCGAATGAAAACCGACTGCTTGATGTTATTCATTTTTTTCTGTTTTATACTTTATATACAAATCAAAAGCTACTAACCTTGGGACAAGTTGAACTTTTTTTTCTTTTTGGCAGAACAAAGATATAATGAATCCCATTTAGACAAAAATTAATGTATTTAATTGATTCATCATTAATTCATTACTTTTGGCGAAGAAATTGTTAGAATACAACTTTTTAAATCCGAATCATTATCATGAAAAAGTTCATTTTATTTTTATTCTTGCTTTCAAGTCAATTGGGGAATGCACAAACTTCCCAAAAAGTAAGCATTCAATTTACCTACAACGGAAATCCGCTTTGCTATTGGGATGTAACATTGAAACACGGTGATGTTGAAATTGCCAAAGGAAAAACGGATCAAAACGGAACTGCCGATTTTGGAACTGTTCGTATTTTATCCAGACAAGTCGATGCTTACGGTTATAAAAAAACATCCAATGGAGAAAAAAAATGGGATGTAAAAGGGTACATTGTTCTAGCGGAGAGTGGAACTACCCGTTTTGATTTCAAAGGATTGGTGGAAGAAATGGGCATGAAAAGTATGATCGAATCAGCGTGGGGACTTACATTAAACGACTGTTCCAAAGGAGCTACTTCAACTGAAAAAACAATTGAAAATCCCTCCAAACCAGTAGAAACAAAAAAAGAGGAAAAACCGATTGAAAACAAGGAATCTGAGGAAGAAAAAATGGATCCAATGTTGGAAGACATGATGTCGGGTAAATCACAAGCAGAAGCATTTCAGAACACGAAAGTGATGCTTGAAAATAAAATTGCCAGTGCAGACAAGAAAATCAAGCTTTTGAACGAACAGTTAGCGAAAAAATCACCTGATACAGAAGAATATTCTGAGTTGCAATACGACATTCGCAAAACAGAAATCGAACGCGATCTGAATCAAGTAAAACTAGACAAAACTAACCGCCAAATTGCCAAAGGAAATACCTTTTTGACCAAGGGCGAAAAAGAAGATTTAGTTTTACGCGAAGATTTACTCAACCAAGAAGCAGACAGTTTGAAGGCAGCTAAAAAATCGGGGGCGCTTTATGGAAAAACACCTGCTGTTAAATCCAATGAGAAAGCCATTGAAAAACCAACAGAAAAATCTCCTGAAGAAAAAACTTCCGAGAAGAAAAACGAAGAAGTCGAAGCTTTAACAATTTATTCGGATGACGAATTAAGCAAAATGTCGGTGCTCACGTTGAAAAAAACAAAAATCGAAACAAATGGGAAAATTACGAATCGAAAGATGTCGTTGAAAACTCAAAAATCGATCTTAAAGCCTGAAAAAATCACACAATTTGAAAATGAAATCAAACAATTGGAAGAACTTTTGATGCGAATTGACGCGGAAATAGAGAAAAGATAAATCTAACTAAAAACCTGAGATTCTGTGTTAATTTCCAAATAAAATATTAATTTTTTCTCTACTTTT
>CAYRMV010000051.1:0-20579 GCA_964425255.1 uncultured Flavobacteriales bacterium | reverse complement strand
AGACTCTTTTTGAATGTAGTTGTAATTTTTCTTCTACAGATTAACGCGAATTTATGTATAATCCCCAACTTTTGGTCTTGAACCGTTTGTAAACATTGTACGTCGCGGTGAAAGTTTTATAAAAGAAAAAAAGAGGTCAATCAGACCTCTTTTGTAGCGAGAGAGAGATTTGAACCCGATTTGTAAAGTAGATTTTGACTAAAAAATCTACTTTGCAATGACGAAAATAGCTCATTTTGGAGCTATTTTGTCAGGGTTAACCCCGACAAAACATTGTTTTCGTCGGCCTTTCAGGCAAATTATGCTCAAAAGCATTATTTGGGTTGAATGCTGATGCTAAATCAGCATCAAAACAACTTGCGCAAAAGCTCAAGTTCGTTTTGGCTCTCGACCTCAGTTTCATATTTCAACATAAATTCAACTAATCGTTGATTGGAAAGATGCTTTAATTTTCGTTCCAAAATGTAAGCTTCGCTTTTCGTTGTTTTTTCTGTACTCCAAACCAAAATCCAAGGTTTTCCTTTCGATGTGTATTTTTCATACCCAGAGTTGTGTCTTTTCAATCGCTCATCCAAATTATTAGTATGACCTTTGTAAAAAGTACAAGTGGATTTTGAATAAAGTATGTAAACGTTGTACATCGCGGTGAAAGTTTTATAAAAGAAAAAAGAGGTCAATCAGACCTCTTTTGTAGCGAGAGAGAGATTTGAACTCTCGACCTCAGGGTTATGAATCCTGCGCTCTAACCAACTGAGCTACCTCGCCAGGACCAAACTTATCTTGTTTGCGGGTGCAAATATAGTCATAAGTTTGATTCAAAAAACACTATGAACGATCTTCTTCAAATAAAATTTTTGAATTATGTTTCAATGTTCTGAGAATCAAAGTAAATAACAAAGCTCCAACAACCCAAAAAAGATGAACTAGTTCCCACTGAACCTTGCCTGAAGTAAACCAATCACGTAAAAAGTCAACAAATACAAAGCCAATTATCGTGGCTGTAATGCCTGAATATTCACGACGCAAGATTGTTTTCATCGAAAATGGGATTTCCGTTTTTACATAATTTTTGAAACTAGGTATAAAAGCAGGGACTTTTAATGACCAATCCACATATTGCTGTCCAAATTTACGTTCTAAAAAACGTTCTTCCGCAAACATAATGCGTTCGTAATACAGCCAAAAAAGTAAGCTAGCAACCAAAAAGAACCAAATATTAAACGTGTAGATAACAATCCCGATCCACATAAAATAGTTTCCAACATACAAAGGGTGACGCACTGTTGAATAAATTCCTTTTGTATTTAATGCATCTGCCACTTGTTCCTTCGTATTTCGACCAGAAGTATGTTTGTTAGATGTTCCAATCGCAACTGCACGAATATATTGACCAAGAAATGAAATCAAAGCTGCTGCAATAGTTAAAACAAACTCCAAAGCTGGATCGAGTTCAATAAATTCATAATCAGTAAAATAAACAGCCGGAATCGCCATTAAAAACAAAACTACCGGGATCTGTCCACGGTATCGGAATAAAAAATTTCCACTTTTTTCGAAGGAATGTACTAATGCCATTGAAAAGTTTTATGTATATTTCAAAAAAATCAAATCGGTGCGAAGTTAACAATAATGATAAACTACTATGGCAGGAAAAGAAAAAATTGAATTAGAATACTTATTAAAAACATCACCCAAAGTATTTGAAAGTATGGTCACAACGCCGAGTGGCTTGTCTGAATGGTTTGCTGATGATGTAAATGTGAAAGATAATATGTACACGTTTATGTGGGATGGAAGCGAAGAAAAAGCGAAACTAATCCACAAAAAAGCAGGACAATGTATGCGTTGGCAATGGGAAAAGGACGAAGATGAAGACGATATTTTCTTTGAAATTTTTTACGAAGTTGACCCTATGACCAAGGCACTTGTCTTAAGAATCACTGATTTTGCCGATTCAGACGATGTGGATGAAGTAAAAATGCTTTGGGAATCTTCTATAAACGAATTAAAACGGGTCATCGGTTCGTAAGTTTATTCCGATTAAAGCATTATTTTTGCAGGCTGATTGTACATTCTTCATGACAAAAATTCATGTTGATATGTATGCTCATTTGGAATTAAACAATCATGAAGAAGCTGTACATCTTTAGCATTCGTTCTTTCACAGGTCCGTTCATTGTAACTTTCCTGATTTCGATGTTCATGCTAATCATGCAATTCTTTTGGCTCTACATTGATGATTTGATGGGGAAAGGGCTGGAAATTTTAATTTTACTTGAACTGCTTTTCTATGTTTCAGCCAGTTTAATTCCGCTTGCATTACCCCTAGCCATGCTTCTTTCTTCAATTATGACATTTGGAAATTTAGCTGAAAACAACGAATTAACGGCTCTTAAATCTTCTGGTTTGTCTTTGATCAAAATCATGCGTCCTTTGATGACAGTTGTTTTTATTCTGAGTATTTGCACTTTTTTCTTTTCTAATTACGTCATTCCTGTTGCTAATTTAAAATGGAGATCCTTAATTTACGATATTCAAGAAACCAAAATTTCGGCTGTTTTAACACCTGGAAAGTACAGTAAAGATTTTGATAATTTCGCCATAAAGATTCAAGATGGAAATGAAAATAGTTTCCAAGGAATCATTATTCACGATCATTCAAACACGAATATAATCAAAACAATTCGGGCTGAAAAAGGGGAAATCCTTAAATCAGAAAATGGAAATTACCTTGTTTTTCATTTACTAAATGGTTCGATTTTAGAAGAACTAAGTGTAAAAGGGAATGCAACTAGCAATGAACTTGGAGAAAGTGGAAGTTTTCATCCAAATCGAAAAACACATTTTGAAGATGCTACTTACCGGATTGATGTTTCAGGTTTCAAATTAAATCGATCTGATGAAGATTTATTCAAAAATTCACATGAAATGTTGAATGTATTTCAGTTAAATAGTGCTGTTGATTCAATCTACAAATCAAATAAAAAGTTAGCGATTAGTTTTGTGGAAGCAATGGAATATGCTCACCCCTATTTTCAATCAAAGCGAGTAAATCAGAATCAACTTAAAGCACAATCAGATTCGAGTTTAGTTCGATTACAAACGGACGCTCAAATGATGCCAAGTGCAACAACAAAAAAAATCGATCGTGCAATTACTTACAAAGAGTTGAAGAAAGAACAGAAAATACAAGCAATACAAGGAAGTATATCAGCCATTCGCGGTAAAAAAGAACAACTAGAAGGTCAACGTGCTATTTTACAATCCATCGACTCAAATGTGGCTCGATTTTATGTTGAATTCCATCGGAAATTCGCTTTATCGGGTGCAATAATCGTACTGTTTTTTATCGGCGCTCCCTTGGGTGCAATTGTTAAAAAGGGTGGATTTGGTGCTCCCGTTGTAATTGCGGCTCTTTTGTTTATGGTCTACTTTGTTTTGATGAGTATCGGCGATAATTTAGCCAATGAACTTGTCGTTTCACCTTTCCTTGGTATGTGGATGCCGACCTTTGTTTTAGCGCCTTTTGCATTTATTTTGATGCGAAGTGCTGGAAATGATCGTCCAATTATAAACAAAGAAAAATGGGGTAAATTCATCCCTAATTTCAAACGAAAATAAGGATGATACTTCATTTGACAAATAAACCCATTTTTCCCTTGATTGACGGTGGATGCGTTGCCATGAATGAACTTCAGGTAAACCTACTTCAAGCAGGATATCAAGTGAAATATTTTACCATTGCCACACAAAAACATCCTTTTTCGATTCTTCAATTTGATGAAAAAAGAAAGGAACTTGTTCATCCAGAAGCAGTTGTTGTGAATACTCAAATTCGTTTCGGAAAAGCATTGAAATCTTTTTTTAATCGAAAATCCTATAATTTAGATCGATTTTATTCTCCTCAACTGGCATTCGAATTAATTGAATTTTTAAAAAACAACCGAGTTGATGCTGTCATTTTTGATAGTTTGTATGCTGCTGTTTATTTAGACCTTGTACATAAAAATTCACAGGCTGTATGCGTATTACGGGCGCACAATGTGGAACACAAACTTTGGGAACAGCAGGTTGAAACAAGTTCATTTTGGAAAAAACCAATCCTTCGAAAACTTGCTCGAGATCTGAAAAAAGATGAAATCAAATTGGTCCAAAAAATGGATCAAGTTTGGGCAATCTCAAAAGAAGATGCTCATTTTTTTAATCAAATAAAAAAAGAAAATGTGGTCGAAATTCCTGTCTCAGTGAAACCACAAATCAATTCACAAACAATCAAGCCAAGTTTATTCTTCCTTGGTTCTATGAATTGGCCGCCCAATGTGGAAGCATACAACATCATTGAGAAAAAGATTTTACCTGAAGTTCAAGCTAAAAATACGATTTCTTTTCATGTGGCCGGATCGTTTAGTGAGCAATTAAAAACGACAAATCCGAACGTATACCTTCATGGACAAGTTCCTTCAAGTATGGATTTCATGAAAGAACACGGCATTTTAATTGCACCTTTTTTCTCAGGTTCAGGAATACGTATCAAGATCCTTGAAGCAATGAATTTAGGGATCCCAGTAATTTCAACATCTCTTGGATTTCATGGAATTCCCGTTCAACACATGAAAAATGCATGGATAGCTGAATCCATGGAAGAAATGAAAGAAGCAATCGAAATTTTGACTTCTAATATTGAATTAGCAACATCCATTGGTTTAGAAGCTAAAAAAGACATTCAAACCTATTTCGGTAGAAAAAAAGTAATCGAATTAATCATTGAACAACTTGGAAAATAACAAAAATAAGCTAGTCGTTTTACTATCCCGATTTCCATTTCCGTTGGAAAAAGGAGATAAACTTCGTGCTTATTTTCTCATCAAAGAATTGTCTAAATCTTTTCAAATCACTTTAATTTGTACTTCAGATAAATCGATTGAAGATGCACATATAGAAGAACTTAAACCTTTTTGTGAAACGATTCATATACTTCAACTTAAAAAATGGCTCATTCCGGTTAATTTACTAAAAAGCTGGTTGAATGGAAATCCTTTTCAAGTTGGTTATTTCTACCAAAGTTGGATAAAAAAACAAATTAATCATTTGCTTCATGAAATTCGACCAGATGCTATTTTTTCACAGCTCATTCGCACAACTGAATACGTAAAAGATTACCATGATTGCCCCAAAACGTTGGACTACATGGACGCTTTATCGAAAGGCATGGAACGACGTTATGAACAAGCAAAATTTTTCTACAAAGGCATATATCGTTCAGAATTTCAACGATTAATCAATTACGAACGTCGCATATTTGATTATTTCGAAAACCATACAATCATTTCTGCACAAGATCGCGATGTGATTTTACATCCTAATCACAAACGAATTCATTTGATTGCAAATGGTGTAGATAAACGTTTTTTTCAAACTGAAGAAAAAGAAAAATCAATCGATATTTTATTTACTGGAAACATGAGTTATCCGCCCAATGTGGATGCAGCCATCTATTTAGTTAAAAAAATAATGCCACTTGTTTGGAAATCAATACCTAACTGTAATCTCGTCATTGCTGGTGCAACTCCCAGTTCAGAAGTACAAAAACTTCATTCTGAACGAGTAACAATTACGGGATGGGTCGAAGATATTAAACCTTATTATGCCCAATCATCCGTTTTCTGCGCTCCAATGCGATTAGGAAGCGGGCTTCAAAATAAATTACTCGAAGCAATGGCCATGGGAATACCTTGTGTCACATCAACCATCGCCAATAATGCTCTTTATGCAAGTAAAAACAAAGACATAATCGTTGAAGACACACCTGAAAATTGTGCTGATAAAATTATATATTTACTTGAAAATAAAAATGTTGCAAAAGAAATTGGAGAAAATGGCAAAAATTATGTTTTCATTCAATTTGATTGGAAATCCATATCGTTTCAGCTAACTAAAATTATTTTGAATAAAAATTGACGATTTTTCCATTTTTTCAAACCAATTAAACTTTTGCATCGTTAATGAGTAGCTATAAAACAGGGAAATTGAACGAGAAAACTACTACACAATTGATAAACTTAACATCAAGCAGAAAAAAAGTGGCTATTGGTTTTACTTTTTTTACTTGTTGTATCTTATTATTTAGTGCGATAAATAACTTTTATATGAACGAAAAAGATTCGTCGTATATCTTATTAGCATTAAGTGGAATTGTTGTAGTTAATTTTATTTTTATTTACAAACAATGGATTCGCTGGAGTCTCTCCTATTTATTTGGATCAATTTCAATTGCCATTTTCTTTTTTGATTCGTATCACGGTGTACGAATTGGAACCTTTCTCTTTTATTTCCCACTGGTTTTAGGAATTGCAACCGTTTTTGATTTTCGTTCACTAAGTGATCGAAATTACTTAATTGTTCATCTTTCTTTTGTTGCTATCCTATTGTCAATCAATTTATTTTCAAACAATTCCTTATTCCATTATCATTCCATTTCTGAATCACATGCCAATCAGATTTTCCGATTTAACATTTTGTTTTCCATTTTGGCCTCCTCCTATTTTGTTTTTTTGGTGGTTAAATCTAATCGTGAAAAAATTGATTTATTAAACAATGTATTGGAAGAGGAAACTAAAAACAGATTGGTTATTGAAGAAAAAAATCAAAATACGGAAATTTTACTTGCTGAACTCCAACATCGATTAAAAAACAATTTAAGTTTGATGAGTTCATTGGTCAAAATTAAAATGGAACAGTCGAACGTGACCAATTATGCATACGCTACAAAAGAAAGTATTCACGCCATTCAAACAGTTGCTTATGCTAATCATATTCAACGATTTGATGAAAATAGATTTGTCTTAAACTTACAGCCTTTCATGAATGAGATTTGTACGACTTGGCAACAGTTGTTTGATGAATTTCCGATAAAAGGTTCTATCTCTTGTTCGAGTGATCATATCGAAATCCATGTAAAACAAGGGATTATTGCAGGCTTGTTGGCCCACGAATGCATTTCTTTGTTTTGGTTAACTTCAGTTGAAAAAGATTTAAACGAAAAACTTACTATTCACTTAGTTATCAAATATGATTTGATCCAATTGACGATTCAATCTTCTATCCCTAATTTATTGAAACAGAATGAAATAAAATCAACGTTAATAGAAGCATTATTAGAACAATTGGATGGTGAATGGATTGAAAAAGATTTGCAAAAATTGGTTTGTCAATTTCCAACATTACTTTCTGCGCCTGCATTTGACAGTGCCAAATTGTTTAAAAAATAAATCAATCCATAAAATCGCTTTTAAAAAAATTATTGAATAAAAAAGCTGTCCGATTATTTTCGAACAGCTCTCTTTGTATTGTCATAAAACTTGTGATGATGATAATTACATGACAATCTTTTTCTCCTTATCGTAACGGATTTTATATTTGAATTCTATCGTTTTCTTTTCTTTTGGTTTTAACTCTATACGCCAAGTTAGCTTACCGGTTGCCAATTCATGATCCGCTTTATCCAAAGAAACGGGCTCTATCGTTATTTCAGCATTTTGCGTAATGGGAATTTGATCAATAACTATCACAGTAGCAGCAACCGATTTGTTGTTACGAACTTCAATGGTAAACAAATTGGTTTTTTCCTTCTGATTATTGATAATTCGTTCCTTGCTTTCTTTTTGAACTAGTGTTCGTTTAACATACAAATTTGGATCTTTTCCTAAACTTAAACTCAAAGTATCTTGCATCGCTGAAGGATCAATAAAAGTTTCCCCCATGTAAGTTCCATCAAAGAAGATATTCGCCTGAGCAGGTACAAGTTGTAACTCATCTAAATTGAAAATGTCAGCAACCAAATAAACCGATTGATCCAATTTTGGAATCGCATAATACTGATAACGAGCATCTAACGTTTTGTTAGATACCAACACCATGTGTTTTTCGTTGTTGGATTTTATAGAATAAGGCAAATCGATTCTAAATTCAGCAGAAATAATATTGTTAACTACCGTTGTGAAATTATATGAATTTTGTGCTAGTTGATCAAATGAAACATTATTCGATAGCGCTTTCATTTCTTCCATATCTGCATTCGATTTATATCCTTGCTGAATAGCTGGAGCTTGCGCCTTTCTTTGTTCTTGTTGTCGGTACCCGTAATTATTGAAATCCAAGTACCAAGGATGCAATTCTGGCTTGGTTTTATTTTGATACGGATTATTGGTCGAAATCGTCAATTTAACATCTTTCCAATCTGTACCGGTATTTTGAAAAACATGCGCTTTGTAAGTCAATTCAATTTTCCCTGTATTCACGTCACTTCGAATGTCATACATGGGAGTCCATCCTGCTTGTTGAACAATGTATGAAAATGATAATTTCCCGCTTACAGCTTCTTTTGCGCTTACAGTAATGGTAATTCGATGAATCGGCCCTAATTCCTCATCTTCATCTGGATCTTGTGAATTTTGGAAGTTCTTCAAATCGCGAATCCGCTTTTCTAAATCTGTTTTTTTATTGATTTTCAGTTGTTTCCGTTTGTTTAACTTGAGTAAATTCTTATTTAGTTCATTCATTTTCAAGTTATAATATTCCATCGCTTCTTTCAATAATTGAATCGAATCATTTACTTTCCCTTGACCTTTAATCGCTCCATTATTTTGCAAGATTTGTTTCGAACTGATCAAAACATCGATTTCATCTTGAATTTCCTGCATATCATACGAAATAATTTGCAAGCTATCTTCCAAGACTTTAATCATTTTTTTGTTCTTCTCTGTAATTTGATCGATCGGAACTTTTTTGGGTTCAGGATAATAAAGACTGTATTTCGAGTCTAAAATAATAACATCTCCAAACGCTTTCACTTGTAGCGACTTTGCATCAATATTGGAACAAACACCATCAATGATAATTTCAGAAATACCCGGTTTAACTGAAAAATTCGCTTTGCGAAATACTTGTGCACCTTGTGTGTACACAGTCACATCGCTGATAACTGATTTGATTGGAGTTACATCATTTGCTTTCGTCCAAGAAAATACCGACAATATAATTCCTGTAAAAATCCACTTTTTCATGCAATACAATTTAAATTTAACTGGAAGCGCTTTGCTTCAATGATTGATTTACGATATAGTACATCCGTTCTTAAATTTCGTTCAATAAAAGTATAAATTCATGTATTTGGTCAAAATTGAGTAAATTTAAAGTCATTTGATTCCACTTTTATGCGAATTTTACTCCAAATAGAATTTTCACCATGAAACAGGTGTTTTTTGTCTTACTTATTGCTTTCATTATACACTCTTGTCAACGTGAGTATACGTGTAACACAGGCGGTTTGAGCATTGGTTTTACCACTTTGAATCCGAATGAAAACGATACCATTTTTGTCCGTGCCTTCGAAAAAGGAAGTAATTTCCAAACAGCGATTCAATCATTCACGTATGTTTTTCCACAGGATCAAGATTCAATCAATGGAATTACACAAAATGGAACAACACTTCTTTTAAACGGCTTTGAATATTTGGCGAATGACCCCAATTCAAATGGTGGTTTTTTGGTTGCTGATAATGATTTTGAAGTACAATTAAGACAAAATATGTATCGAATTACTAACATGCAAATCGAAACACGCAAAGAAAAAAAGAACCTGTTTAAAAAGAAAAAAGTGTGTTTTAGTCCCGTTTATCAATTTGATTTGAATCAAGTTACCATTTCAATCGACCCCTTTTCTGTTTATATCTTAGAGTAATTCACTTTTTTACTCGATTAACGATTTTTAGAGATTAACTTTACTAATCATTCCATTTTTCTAATTAACTTCGATTAAACCATTATTCACACCATGAATATGAATGAATCTGAATTTCAATCAATTAACGAGCAAATTGCACAACTCGCTCAAAAGCAAAAGCAATTGCAAGTTGAAATTGACCAGTTAAAAGCACATGTTTTGTTGCAACAAAATAAATCGGAAGAAAAAACTTCTGAAAAATCGATCCCAACTCCAATTGTTTCTGATGCGAAACCAATTGTATCAAAAGTAGAAACACCAACCCAACATGCGCAAACACGACAAAAAGCAAAAGTCAAATCTGATTGGGAGAGAATAATTGGTGAAAACTTAATCAGTAAAATAGGAATTATCATCACCATTTTAGGAGTGGGAATTGGTTCCAAATATGCCATAGACAAAGAGCTAATTAGTCCAACCACACGTATTTTACTTGGCTATTTGTTTGGGCTTTCCTTGCTTGGCATAGCCATCCGTTTGAAAAAATCGTACGAAAATTTCAGTTCCGTCCTTTTAAGTGGTTCGATGGCAATTTTGTATTTCATTACATTTTTCGCTTATGTATACTATCATTTGATGTCACAACAAATTGCATTTGGACTGATGTTTCTATTCACATTATTTACAGTTCTAGCAGCACTCAAATACAACAAACAGGTGATCGCTCACATTGGTCTGGTTGGCGCCTATGTGATTCCATTTTTACTTAGCAATGGATCAGGAAATGTCGTTTCGCTTTTAATCTATATGTTGATCATCAATTCAGGGATTTTAATTCTTTCTATCCTAAAAAATTGGAAAGCGCTCACATTTGTCGCATTGGTTTTCACTTGGACTATTTTCCTGTTTTGGGTCTTTGTAGAATTCAATCAGGAAACACACCTAAGCACAGCGTTTGTTTTCGGTTTTCTGTTTTACATCTTGTTTTACACCGCAATTATCATTTACAACTATTTGCATGAAGAAAGTTCTAAAATCATTGATATAGTACTCATTTTGATTAATTCAATCGTTTTTTTCCTCGCAACTTCAACCTTATCTAGTTTCCTTTCAGAAGGTAAATACGCTGTGTTGTTTACTTTATTTCAAATGATTATTCACGCATTTGTTGGTTGGATTTTTCAACGTAAAAAGGGGAATGAAACCAATTTGGTATGGTTGGCTTATGGCTTGTCTATTTTATTTTTGACCATCAGTATTTTCATTCATTTTGAAGGGAATTGGACAACTGTTTTGTGGATGGGTGAAGCGGTCATTTTATTTACAATAGGTCGATTGAAAAAGTATTTTCCAGTAGAGCGAATGAGTTATCCTTTATTAGCACTGGTTTTTTTCGGACTTATATACATGTGGGGACAACCCAAAGATGAAACGCGTACAATCTTTTTAAACGCATCTTTTATCTCCACTTTTTGGGTGATACTTTGTTTGGCTTGGATACAATATTTGGCCTATAAACACAAAGAAGTTCATGCAGATAAAACCTTAAAAGAAATCAGTGATTATGTGATTACAATTGGACTAATTTCCATTCCATTTCTTTCGATCATAAGAGAAATCAATTTTTATTGGGAACAAAAAGAAAGCAACTTCTATTTACTAATGAAAACGATGAATTCCGATTTTGACCATTTCAAACAAATTTGGATGATTAATTTTTCCTTACTTTATTTTGCTTTTTTAAATTGGTTGAATGTTTTCAAATTGAGAATACAAACTCTAGGTTGGGTTTCTTTTGGGGTTTCCACTTTTTTTATTCTCCTTTTTTTAATACTCAGTTTATTTTCATTTAGTTCGCTGAGAGAAGATTATTTACATCATTCAAGTGCAAGTATTATTCCTTATTCCTCCTATTACATCAGCATTCGCTACATCAGTTTTATTTTTCTAAGTGTATCACTTTCTTCAATTTATCATTTGATTGTAAAAAAAATCATCCAAGCAAACAAACAGATTATTTGGGATCTAATTATTCATATTGTCGCTTTTTGGGTGATTAGCAGTGAATTTATTCATTGGATGGAGATTTTTGATTCAAGTAAAACATACAAATTGGGTTTAAGTATCGTTTGGGGGTTATACTCTGTAACGCTTCTTATTTTGGGTATTTGGAAAAAACGAAAATACCTTCGAATTACTTCCATTTCATTGTTTGGATTTACGTTATTAAAGTTATTCTTCTACGACATTACTCATTTGGAAACCATTTCTAAAACAATTATTTTTATCACGTTAGGAATTTTACTTTTGCTCATATCTTACTTGTATAATCGTTTCAAAAGTTCCATTTTTGACACCAAAGAAGAATAAATCACAATTTAAACATGGAAATCGCAGCCAAAATTATGATTGCATTTGTTGCAATTGAACATCTTTACATACTTTATATTGAGATGTTTGCGTGGGAAACCATTGGGAAACGTACATTTCGAAATTTCCCCGCCGAATTATTCACTCCGACCAAAGTGCTTGCAGCAAATCAAGGTTTATACAATGGGTTTTTATCTGCCGGTTTGATTTGGTCTTTGTTTATCTCTGATTCAATTTGGAGTTTTAATGTCGCTTGTTTTTTCTTGTCGTGTGTGTTAATTGCTGCAATCTACGGTGCTTTTACTGCATCAAAGCGAATTCTTGTAGTTCAAGGCGCTCCTGCTCTTCTGGCGATGATTCTTCTTTTAGCTTCTATTTTTATTTGATCTAAAATTTAACTAAATCTCTTAGTTGAATCCAAAAAAAAGAGGCTGCCCATTAAGACAGCCTCTTACGATAAAAAAAGAGAATCTTATTTCGATTTTTCTAATTCCATACACATTTTTACAGCTGCATATACATCAATTACCGCACCTGTAACACTTAATTTTCCAAAGTCAATTTTATCTTCAGAACCTGGTTTTTGGTTTTCTTTTCCTTTGTAAGATGTTGCTGATTTTAACATCACCTCTTTGATCTGATTCATTGTTAAAGAAGGAAAATATGATTTTAACATTGCTGCAACACCAGAAACCATTGGAGCTGCCATCGAAGTTCCTTGTAACTTTTTGTATTCACTTTGTGGAACAGTGTTGTAGATTTCAAATCCAGGAGCGAATACATCTACTTTCGTTTGACCGTAGTTAGAGAAATCTGCCGCTAATTTTCCTTTTACATTTTTGGTAGATGCTCCGATAGTTAGATACAAATCCAATTTTTCTTTTTGAAATGAATACATGGAAGTTGGGAAATTATCCGTTTCATCCAAGTTTGCACCATCGTTTCCTGCCGCGTGAACCAACAAAACCCCTTTTGAATCAGCATATTTCATCGCTTCAAAAACTTCTTTTTGATGTGGAGAATAGGATTTTCCGAAAGACATATTAATTACTTGTGCACCATTATCAACCGCATAACGAATAGCTAAAGCAATATCTTTATCCGCTTCATCCCCATTTGGAACAGCACGAAGTGACATCAATTGAACATTTTCAGCGACACCGTCACCACCTAGTTTGTTGCCACGAATAGCCCCAATAATTCCACCAACATGTGTTCCGTGTAAAGCATCAGGACCTTCTACATCATTATTTCCGTATCGTACATCATTGAAATCATCGGGATTATCACCAATTAATTGACGATCGTTGTAATCTACATTGTAACTGTAATCCAACATGTCTTTGATTGATTTCGTTTGTTCTTTAATCACTTCCTCAGTCAATTCGCCACTTTTCATTTGGATTGCTAATTCACGAATTTGACCTTCTTGATCGTTTTTAGGCTTCCAATTTTCCAAGTCTTTGAGTGTGTAATCAGATTTTCCAATAGCATTTGCTACCATACCAGGAATCATCTGCATCACCATTGGAAGTTGTTCCATACCTTGTAAATACATTTTGTATTTCTCGATATCTCCATTGACTTCACTTTTCACTTTCAGATATAACTCGTATTCAGCTTTGTCTGAAGCACTTACTTGATTTGCTTCTACACGTTCGTATTTATCACGCAATTTTTTGTAAATACGTGTTTTTTCCAAGTTTGCATGATCTTGATTTTGTCCGTTTGGACTTCCCAAAAAGTTCCAACCATGAACATCATCAATGTATCCATTTTTATCGTCGTCAATTCCATTTCCTGGAATCTCATCTTGGTTAACCCAAATTTTACCCTTTAAATCGACGTGTTCAATATCGATTCCAGAATCAATTACTGCAACAATTACTGTTGTGGATGATTTCTTTTTTAATTTTTTGTACGCTTTTTCTGTTTTCATTCCTCCACCAGTACCATTGTACCAGTTCAGAATATCACTATCAACCTGTCCAACAACTACATTAGAAACACCTAATGCAAAAAGAGAGAAAGATAATCTTACTACTAATTTCTTCATATTTTTTGCTTTCGAATAATTAAATCGCTAACGACAAATATCATGATAAAAATCGAAAAAAGAGTTCGTTTTTTTGATTAATCAATGAATTTATATGGATGTATGGTAGTTTATTTGCTTGGATGGTAAAACGAGGTTATCGATCTAATCCAATCATTTCAATTTTTAAACGATGATTTTGACGTACAAGTAAGCATGTTGGCACAACAATGGCAGGGTCAATACGTAATAATTCCAATTGTCTTAACTCACAAAATGACTCAGGAATGTGAACCAATCGTCCACAATTTACCAGATTTAAATCACGCAAATTTTTCCAATTTTGCACTGAATCGGGAAAACTTTCCATCCAATTCATTTCCAGATCTAACATGCGTAAAGAAGTACAATTAGTCATTTCATTGGGTAGATTTTTCAAGCGATTGTACGCAAGTTGAACAACTTCTAACTTCTTTAACTTCCCGATTGATTGAGGCAGATTAACTAGTTTATTTTGAGTCAAAACCAACATTTCTAAATTTTCCAAATCACCAATCTCATCGGGTAATTCAGTCAATTCATTGAACGAAACAAACAAGATTCGTAATTTTTTTAATTGCCCTATTTCTTTGGGCAAAGTTCTTAGTTGGTTCTTACCGATATATAACTCTTCTAACTCTTGTAAATCAGCTATTTCGGATGGAATTTGATGTAAGTTATTTTTAAAAAGTCGAAGAACACGTAATTGTTTGTTTTTAAACACCTCTCTTGGAATTTCTCCTAATTCTTTTTTATTCAGATTCAACTCCGTTTCCGTAGACGACATCAAAGCAACATCTCGTACTGCACAAGCACATAAAAATATCACCAACAGGAATGTTAGAATTTTTTTACTAGCAAAATGATATCGTTGAGTCATTGTTTAAAAGTAGGATTTTTTTTTATTTGCTTTTAAATAAGTAAAGAAAAACGTAATTTCGAACAAAACTATTGAGAAACGAATCAATTTTAGGTGAAAAATTTACTTTTAAATTCTACCAATCCCGTTTGTATCATCAACGAATCAGCTGATACACTAGAGGTTTCTGATAATTGGTTAACTGTTTTTACTCCTTTTTTCAAGAAAAACACCCAAATTACTTTTCAAGATATAAATTCTTTATCCAATTTGGATTTGATTGAATATGCTCATAAATGTCTTGCTGGAGATGTAATTCATTCTCCTGCTATTCGTTTTTTTGATTTGCATTTTCAGGAATTTTGGTTCGAATTTCTATTCCTCCCAACAACGGGTCAGCAAGCGCATACACTCGTTATTGCGACGGATGTTTCTGAAAGAGAACGACAAAACCATTTACTTCTGAAAGCAAGTGAAATAGCTCAAATTGGTTGTTGGGAAATAAATACGATCAACCAAGCTATATTTTGGGATGAGGAAACAACAAAAATTCACGAAACCCCCTCTGATTTCATTCCTACATTCGAAAATACAATCGATTTTTTTAAAGGTGAATACAAAGATCGAATAGATAAATATATCAAGGAAGCCATCATTTATGGAATTCCATTTGATGAAGAAATCGAAATAGTTTCCTACACAAAACAAGTGATTCCCATTCGAATTGTCGGAAAGCCTGAATTTCATGAAGGAAATTGTATCCGAATTTTAGGTACAATGCAAGTGATTAAAAATCAAACTATTTTAAAACAAAATCTTGAACAATCAAAAAAAACGTTTAAAGATGCGTTTGAATTTTCAGGTATCGGTATGGCCATCGTTTCACCAAACGGTAAATGGTTGAATGTGAACAAAAAAGTACAAGAAATATTAGGCTTCACCAAAGAGGAGTTAACACTTCTAACTTTTCAAGACATTACCTATTATGAAGATTTAGATCTCGATTTGGATTTATTAGACCAATTGGTTCGCGGTGAAATCAGCTCGTATGAGATGAAAAAAAGATATCACCACAAAAACGGTTCGCTTGTTTGGGCTAAACTTTCTGTTTCTATTGTTCGTAATGATGATGGTAGTGTAAAACATTTTATTTCTCAAATTCAAGATATTACAAGAGAAATTGAATTTGAAAAAGAAATTCAAGATCAAAAAGAAAAATTTTGGACTGTCTTTAATTCGTCCTATCAATTCACTGCTTTACTAAATGCCAATGGAATATTATTGGAAATAAATGAAGCTGCATTAAATTTTGGCAAAGTATCCCGTGACGAAGTAATCATGAAACCACTTTGGAAAACAACTTGGTGGAAATATGATGTGATGAATGCTGAAAAGTTGAAGAAAAACATTCTACTGGCATCTGTAGGAGAAACCATTCGATACGATGTTCAAGTTATGGATGGAGATGGTCAGATGATCACAGTTGATTTTTCGCTTAAACCGGTTATCGATACCGAAAAAAAAGTCATTTATATTTTAGCAGAAGCAAGAATCATTGAAGATTATATTCAAGCTTTGAAAAAAATTGGTGAAAGTGAATCAAAATTCAGAACCTTATTTGAGCTTTCACCTGTTGGATTTATATTAAGTGATTTACAAACAGGTGAAATTAAAGACATAAACCAATCCATTGTTCGCAATACACTTTTTTCAAGAGAAGAAATACTTCAAATGAAATTCAAAGATTTGGTGCCTCGTGAACATTATCCAACCTTATCTCAAATTGAAACACAACTGAGCAATAAAGGATATTTTGATTCGATTGAAATTGAATATTTAACAAGTAAAAACAGTACTTTCCCGGCAATTGTTGATGGAGTTATCACCGAAGACAAACAAGGCAACAAACTAATTTGGAGTGTTATTCAAAATATTTCAGAATTAAAAGAAAATCAAGCACGACTTTATCAATTGAATGAAGAAATCAAGGAGAAAAATGCGCACCTTTTTAGATCAAATGAAGAATTAGAGCAATTTGCCAGCATTGCATCACATGATTTGCAAGAACCTTTACGTATGATTTCAAGTTTTATATCCTTGATTGACTCAAAATACGGTGTCCATTTCGATGATAAAGGAAAACGATACATTCAATTTGTTTTGGAAGGTGCTGCTCGAATGCGTTTGTTAATCCACAATTTACTTGCTTATTCAAAAGTTTCAAATGATTTTAGTAAAGCTGAATGGGTTGATTTGAATGATATTTTTGCAGAAATACAATCTCTCATTCGCGAACCTATTATAGAAATTCAACCTCTTCCAATCGTATTGGGCCAAAACACCCCTCTTTTTCATTTGTTTAAAAACATCGTTCAGAATGGAATTAAATATCAAAAGTCGGGATCAATTCCGATCATTCGAATAAACTATTTACCTGCTGAAAAAGAACACATTATATCCATTTCTGATAACGGAATTGGTATTGAAGAAGATTCCATTGAACAAATCTTCCATCTATTTAGTCGTTTACACAACCAAGAAGAGTATGAAGGTAGTGGTATCGGATTAGCTCTTTGTAAAAAAATCATGGATCGCCACAATGGAAGAATCCGGGTAGAATCAGAGGTAGGAAAAGGAAGTATTTTTTATTGTTCATTTCCAAAATAGAAAAAAATGGATTTAAAACTAAATATCCTAGTCATTGAAGATAATCCAGGTGATTTTTGGTTAATAACTGATTTTTTTGAATCAATTTCACCTAAATCAACACTCACTCAAGCAACCAGTTTCAAAGAAGCACAACAGATTTTAACGAACCCAAATGTTTCTTTTGATGTCATATTATTGGATTTATCTTTACCAGATGCTGGTGGGAAAAAATTGGTTTTAAATATTATTCAACTTGCGAATGCCATTCCGATCTTGGTTTTAACTGGATTTTCAGATCAACAATTTGGTATTGAGACATTAAATTTAGGAGTTTCAGATTACTTGTTAAAAGATGAATTAACGGAAAGT
The DNA here is from genome assembly GCA_964425255.1 of uncultured Flavobacteriales bacterium. Taxonomy (GTDB): domain Bacteria; phylum Bacteroidota; class Bacteroidia; order Flavobacteriales_D; family Crocinitomicaceae; genus CAYRMV01. Next base: position 2,537 of record CAYRMV010000051.1, on the reverse strand, counting down.
TTACTACTTAAAAGTGTTGTATACAGCATCGAACGAGCTAAGATTTCTCATGAAATTAAATTATCCGAAAAAAAATACCGTTCGTTGTTTGACACGAGTCCAGTAGCCATGTTTGTTATAGAAAAAGATAGCCTGCTGATAGTAGATGCAAACAGTGCCGCACTTGCACAATACGGGTATTCATCTCAAGAAATAATTGGAATTCCGTTTTCAGAATTAGACAAAACTAAAAATGCTGCAATTTATCTCAATTGGATTAAAAATAGAACAATTCAAATCCTCTTTTTTGAACATCAAAAAAAATCCAACGAATCCATTTTAGTTGAACTTTCCATTTCTGATTCGGAGAAAACAAGAGAAAATACCTTGTTATTAGTCGCTAATGATATTACACAAAAAATAAATGCTGAAAAAGAATTGTTGTTTCGAGAACAACGATTCAAAGCATTAATTCAAAAAGGAAGTGATGTATTTGCAATCGTTGATGCTGATGGTAAATTCTCTTACATTGGTGAAAATGCTTCATTGATCTTTGGAATCGATGCTCACGAAATGATTGGGAAATCATTGTTTGACTATGTGAATAAAGAAGATAAATCTATTTTATTTCAACAGTTTTCCCTTGTTATAACCGATGAAATCTCTCTTCGGCTACCACCGTATCGCGTTGTAAATTCCAAAAATGAATTATTTTGGATAGAAACATACGCAACGAATTCTTTCAATGAACCAACTGTTAGAGGAATTATCTTGAATTCCCGAAATGTGACAAAGCAAATTGAAAGTGACTTTAAATTAAAAGATGTACGATCTCGATTTGATGTTCTTTCTGATGTTACTACCGATATTATTTGGGATATTGACCTAATTCAAGAAACAGTTTCATGGAGTAAAGGCATTTCATCCATCTTAAAATACGATGAAAACCATGCACAAACCACCGTTGAATTCATATTTAATTCCATCCATCCAAATGATTTGGAACGAGTTAGAAAAAGAATAAATGATTTTTTTAAATCGGGAGAAGTCAATTGGCAAGATGAATATCGTTTTAGAACGGCAGAAGGAAATTATGTACCATTTCGAGACAAAGGCTTTTTGGTTTTAGATGAGAATCAAGTACCGATTCGATTTTTAGGTTCGATGACAGATATTAGCAAAGAAAAGGAAGAAGAATATCGTATCAAACTGTTTGAGACCATTATTGATGATTCTTCCGATGCCGTTGCACTTGTTGAAATTCATCCTGATTTAATCTGGGATTCAAAATTTGTATTTGCGAACGATAGTTTCAAACAACTTTTTCATTTGGAAAATCATTTGGAATATCCACTAAGAAAAATGCTTGAATTATCGATTGTTGACGAACAGACAGACTTCATTTTTTCAAATATTCAAGCACTAAATTCATTTAAACTGGATTTAACTTTTAAAAAGAACTCACAAGAACAAACTTTTTATAATTTCAGTTTTTATTTACAAGAAAATGAAGAGAAAGAAGTAAAACATGCAGTGATAACTTTAAGAGATATAACGCAACGGGTAAATAAAGAACAAGAAATAACAGCTGCGATTATACAAGCTCAAGAATTAGAACGATTTCAAATTGGTTGTGAATTACACGATAATGTAAATCAAATTTTATCAGCAGTTCAATTGGCGCTTAACATGGTAATGGAAGAGGATGAATCAGTTGAAGAAAAAAACAAATGGATTCTTCACGCAAAAAGCTTCAACCAAAATGCGATTACAGAAATTAGAAGTTTATCTCATCGATTGGCCCCAAATTCATTAGATGAAACCAAATTTACGGATGCCATTCTTTCTCTAGTAAAAAGCATGAATCTACATGAGAAATTTCAAACCAAAGTTTCTATTTCTGATAAATGGATCAAAACCCTTCATGTCACACATCAACTTCATTTGTACCGTATCATTCAAGAAGTTTTGAATAATATTTCTAAACATGCTCAAGCAAGTATCATCGAAATTAGTACGCAAGCAGACCAACATTACTTGACTTTGTCTGTTTCAGACAATGGAAAAGGTTTTGATAAAACTAAGATTCAACGAGGAATCGGTCTAAATAATATCCAAAAACGTTGTGAGCTGATACGAGCTAACTTTCAAATTATTTCTCAAATTGGCGCAGGCTGTAAAATACTTATACAAATTCCTTGGGAAAATTAAGTCGCTAAATCGATTTACCTTAACGATTAATGCCTGATTTTTGTCGATGTAAAAATTTAAAAGTTTTCGTCAATATTTATTCATTTTTACTTACCTTTGTAATAGACTTTGTTAAAAAGTTCATCATCAGTAGTAGAATGAATGTTAGGTAAGAAAAACTCCGCATGTCGGAGTTTTTGTTTTTTTACCTCTTTTTTTCCTACGCAAATAGAGGAAATCAACTACAATTCATCTACTCAATTCTACTCAAACGCACCTTTTTCGCTCAAAGAACCTGATAGTCAGTACGCAATAATTTTAGAGCACTTCTTTGTTACTAACTTTGCACTTATCATTAGTCGTAGTGT
>CAYRMV010000050.1:0-21134 GCA_964425255.1 uncultured Flavobacteriales bacterium | reverse complement strand
TCTTTGATTTCCTGAAAATAACGGTTATTGATGTCGACCGAACCACTGTCGTTGGTCCATTTCATTTTGATTCCAACAAAAGTTGCTGTGAAAAACAAGCCGATAAGGCAAAAAACAGTGATAAACAAGTAAATTGGATATTTAATCCATTTGCTTCGAAAGAATGATTTCATATTTATCCTCCTTTGCGTTTCGTTTGATATCCAGCTTTTTGCAACAATTCGATGACTTTGTCTCTGAAATTGCCTTGAATCAAGATTTCACCGTCTTTCACGGATCCACCAACGCCACACTTCGATTTGAGCATTTTTCCCAATTCTTTTAAATCCTCTTCATTTCCCACAAAACCTTCTATCAGCGTTACTTCTTTTCCTGCTCGTTGTTTTTTATCGATTGAAACATAGAGCTTTTGTTGGTTGGGAGAAAGCGTTTCTTCATCCGTTTGAAACTCATCTTCGAAGGAAAAATCAGGGTTTGTTGAAAACACAAAACCAGAATTCGTTTGCTTATTTTTTTTTGTCATTTTGCTATTTCTATGAGTGTCGCTCTCAGGTCGTCCGTGATCAAGTAATCGGGGTTTTTCCGAAGCGCTTCACGAATTTTTTTGGGAGAACGAACATCAAAGATAATTACTTTTTTTCCAAGTTGGTGAAGTTGGATTATTTGATCTTTGGAAATGTCTCTATTTCGAAATACGAATCCATCGATGAATTCATATTGACTCCAATGAGAAAGGATTTCGTTTGGGTCGGATAATTCGTAGTAAAGCGAAATACTGGTATCGTTTATTTGATTAATCCAGTTGTAATAAGTTGAAATACAAATTATTTCATTGAAATTACTCGACTGTTGTAATTTTTTAATTTCTTCTTTCCACGACGAAGGATCTAAATAGGTGTTTTTGCAAGTATTAACTGGTTTTAAATCAAGGATCAATGTTTGGTTTTGAGTAGAAAGCTGTTGTAAAATGTCAGTCGAAGCAATTTTTTCTTTTTTCCAAGTTTTGTATTCTCCGTTTTTCATTTCCAGAGAAGTTTTATCTGGAATACACCCTTGTAAATTCGTTCTTTGATCGAGTTCAAAATCATGAAACAACCAAGTTGAACCGTCAGCAGCCATTTGTAAATCAACTTCAACACCCAAACAACCCGTTTGATCCAAAGCCATTTGAATACTTTCTTTCGAATTGTCGACAAAAACACTGTTCGCTTGTCCAAGACCCATGCCTGCATGACCAATTATCTTAGTCTGAGTAAATTGTTCTTTTTTGTTGCATTGGATGAATCCAACGGAAAGAACGAAAAGAAGAAATTTACCACGCATACGCCAAACCAATTGAAAAAGAATAAGATAATGAGCCTACATTTGTTCGATTTTGGCTGAATTGGGACCGATAATTCTCGAAACGATATCCGAAAGTTGCTTCTTGAATCAAGCGCCATTTTTCACCGTATTGGAAATGATATGCCAAAGCAGGTTCTTGCCAAAAAGTATGAGAATCAACTAGTTTGAGTGTAAACATTTGATACGAAATCCCGGTGGAAAGGTGCGTTTTATTTTTCGATAGGACGAAATAACCTGCATATAAACCTATTTGTGGGAAAAGTCGTTTTTGAAACAAAGTACGGTTTATTCCATAACCTAGTTTGACAGAAAAATCCCAGTTGTTGGTGTTTTTTTGAACTTGAAAACGGTGAAAAAAGTCGAGTGGGAGGTATGTTATTGTGGAACTCAATTGCATATTTTTATTCTCCTGAGAGAAAGCTTTTCCGAGTATAAATGGAAATAAAACGATTGATAAAATGACAATTTTCATTCCATCAAAGGTATGAAAACGAACTTAGTTTGTCACTTATAATTTGGGACATTTTTTACAATGAACTCCTTTTCGTTTGTATTTTTTGCAACAATCTTTTTTCTTGTCACACGAACAATTTGAACAGCTGTAATTGACCATTTCTTCTGGTAAATTTTGAAACCCTTTGGTTGATATCAATGCTTGCTTCATCCTATTTAGAATTATTCTACGCAAATGTAAGTCAAAATTTTTAATTAGATTCAATCTAAATAAAGATAGTATCAAAATTTAACAATTTTACGATTGAATGTGGGAAGTTTATTTTAGTAGGTAGTTGAAATTGAGCGAGATAAATCGTCTAAATGGCGAATGTTTATTTTGAAAAATTGAAATTATATTCCAATCAAAAGTTGATTTTATCTTACTACCTATTCCATTTAAAGTTTGAAGATAGCTTCATTTTTAGGTAATTGTAGTAATTCGATTTTCCTTTTTGTATGTAATTTGTGGCCTTTTTGATTTCTTTTTTTAAACTTGGGTCTAATTCAAATTTGCTGAAATCCATTTCTAATTCATTGCTAATTAGGAACATGGTGTGAGCGTAGCAAAGTTCGTCCTTGTGTAAGGGAACATGGTATTTGAAGCATAGGTCCTCATCGCTTGATTTCATGTGATAGCTTCCCGAAATCCAGTACCTTACGATGAAAAATTCACCTAAACCAAAATAAATGGCCACATGGAAAAGATAAGGTCTAATCAATCTCTCATAATCATCGAGGTATTCTTGATCAAAAGCAATGAATCCATCCGAAGAGACTTTTATTTCTGTCATTAACAAAATGAATTCACAGACTAACAATTCAAGTTGTTGAACGCCAAATGGAGTTATTCCAATGGAGTGTTTTATTTTATTTTCGGTTTCAATTTCTTTCCAAACAAACAAACGAGGAAGATTAAATTCAATTTCATTGATTTCCTCCACATAGTTCAATTCGATTTCTACATCATAATATGTTGCCAAAGAGTAAGCAAAGGACTCAAATTCTGCTAGCGTTTGAAAAAATCGGAAAGAAGAGAATCGGGAGGAATCTATTTTGAAATTGTTGTAAGAAGTATTGATTGATGAAATTATGCTATCGTATTCATCGTAATTTGGATTTTTTTTATGGAAAAACATGTGAAATAGTGATGTTAGAATTGTTTCTAAGGTTCTTTGAATCCAAAGATAGGAAAATAAGAATTTAATATTTACATTTTTGTACTAATTTGGTTTACCACGAGCGAATCTATTTGATATTGCAATTATGTGTTAATATACGTAATCATGTTTCTGAAAATTAAAAATGAATTTGTACTTTTATACATTATAAACAGAAGAAATGAGTTTAGAGGCAAAAAAATTAGGTCTAATCGAGCGTTTTATGAAGCTTAAACATGAGCAAACTATTTTGAAGTTAGAAGCATACATGACAGATTTAGAAATGAATGCTCGTGCAGATACTTCAGAGCAGGATATAAGTCATGGGAAAACGCGCACCTATTCAGATTTTAGTAATGAGGTTTCACAATGGTTGAAGAACAAGAATTTGAAATAATTATTACTTCATTTGGTGAACGAGCCTATTTTGAGGTATTAGAGTATGTTTTTGAATTTCATTCCAATCATCGAGCAAATCAAATTGCTTTAGATCTTCTAGAATTTCCTGTTGTATTAAAAAAGTTTCCATATTTAGGCAAAATTGAACCAAACTTGACTGAACGATATGAAGATTATCGATTTTTGCTTTTTGAACGAACAAAAAGATTAAACGTTAAAGTTATTTACTACATCGATGAGCGGAATAAAACTATTTACATAACTGATTTTTTCCCTTGCGAGATGTACAACAAAAAGATAAATCAACGAAAATGATTTTACATCTCAGATCTACTAAAATTTTTATAATCAAACTTACCCATTTTTAAAACTCAATTTCCCCACATAAGCTTTTCAATTTTCGACAGATGGTAAATCGAAATTCAATTCGAAAGTGATTTCATTATCTTTGCTCAATGATCACAAACAATACACACGGATATTTTGCTATTGGCATTTACAATCCCAAAACGGAACACAACATTGGTACTTTGTGGAGAACGGCTTATATTTTGGGAGCGCAGTACATTTTTACTGTAGGCAAACGCTACAAAAAACAAACTTCGGATGTGGTGCGCACTTGGTCGCGAATTCCACTTTTCCATTACGATTCCATCGAAGATTTGTGTGAAAACATTCCGTATGATTGTCGCTTGGTAGGAGTAGAATTAAACGAAAAAGCAGCAATGTTGCATGAATACAATCACCCGAAAAGAGCCATTTATTTATTAGGCGCAGAAGATGCTGGATTACCCGATTTTATTCTCGAAAAATGCCATCAATTAATCAAATTACCGGGCAATTCATCACTAAACGTGGCTGTTACAGGAAGTATTGTTGTGCATGATCGCGTGAGCAAATTGCCAACTATTTTTCCACCCAACCACCGAGAAGAATAACCAGAATTGAAATTTTAATTATATTCGTTCAAATTTTAAACTATAAAACTATGTATGGATCTGAATTAGACATTTTAACTAGTGGCCCTTTTTTAGCAATTTTATTCTTAATTCTTGCTGGATCAATCACGGTTGCAGTTCTTTATCTATTAAATTTACAAAATCTACTTAAGCAAATTTCGCCTGAAAACCGTTCTGTTGAACCTGGGAATGTTTGGTTGATGTTTATTCCTATTTTCAATTTGATTTATCCGTTTATTCTGTATCCAAAAATCTCAGAATCAACTTACAATGAATACAGCGATAGAGGTTTAGATACAACAGGTGATTTTGGCAAATCAATTGGGCTTGTCATGGCGATTTGTGGAGTTCTAGGATTTTTACCTTTTATCGGTACTTTAGCTGGTTTGGCTCAATTTGTTTTGTTTATCGTGTTTTGGGTGAAAACAGCTGGTTACAAAAATGAATTGAAGAATACACCAAAATCAAAAGGTGGATTTTCAAACAGTATTGACACCTTAGATTAATTTCGAAAAGATTGAATTTCAAAAGAGTGCTTCGGCGCTCTTTTTTTGTTTAAAGTGAAATTTATTGAGATTTCTTTACTTTCTATCAGTATCAGTCCTTGTGAACTAAAGCAATTTTTGTACCTTTGAATCCTTAAAATTATCCTTATGTCTGACGATAAAAAGATCATATTTTCGATGGTGGGAGTGAGTAAAAACACACCAACAGGAAAACAAATAATCAAAAACATTCACTTATCCTTTTTTTATGGAGCGAAAATCGGAATCATTGGTTTAAATGGTTCAGGTAAATCAACGGTAATGAAAATCATCGCTGGAATCGACAAATCTTTTATCGGAGATGTTGTTTTTGCTGATGGATACACGGTTGGTTACCTTCCGCAGGAACCTGAATTGGATCCAAACAAAACGGTCAAAGAAATCGTGATGGAAGGGGTACAAGAAACAGTTGATGTTTTGAAAGAATACGAGGAAATCAACAATCTTTTCATGGATGAAGAAGTGTTGAATGATCCCGACAAAATGGACAAATTAATTGCTCGTCAAGCACAAGTGCAAGATCGAATTGATGCTTTAGATGCATGGGAATTGGATACCAAATTGGAACGTGCGATGGATGCATTGCGCTGTCCGCCAGATGACCAAAAAGTGGACGTTTTGTCTGGAGGAGAAAGACGTCGCGTTGCTTTGTGTCGATTGTTGTTGAAAAATCCAGATGTTTTGCTCTTGGATGAGCCGACCAACCACTTAGATGCTGAATCAATCGATTGGTTAGAACAACATTTGCAACAATATCAAGGAACAGTAATTGCTGTTACCCACGACCGTTATTTCTTAGATAATGTTGCCGGATGGATTTTAGAGTTGGATCGTGGAGAAGGAATTCCGTGGAAAGGAAATTACTCCTCTTGGCTAGAGCAAAAATCAAAACGCTTGAAAGAAGAGGAAAAACAAGCTTCCAAACGACAAAAAATGCTCGAAAAAGAGTTGGAATGGGTGCGAATGAACCAAAAAGGGCGACAAGCAAAAAGCAAAGCTCGTTTGGCGAATTACGACAAAATGCTTTCTGAAGAATTGAAAGACAAAGAAGAAACGCTTGAAATTCCAATTCCAAATGGTCCTCGTTTGGGGAATAATGTAATCGATGCTGAGCACGTTGCAAAAGCATTTGGTGACAAATTGTTGTACGATGATTTGAATTTCAAACTTCCTCCAGCGGGAATTGTTGGAGTTATCGGGCCAAACGGTGCAGGTAAAACGACCATTTTCAAAATGATTATGAACGAATTACAACCGGATAGCGGTAAGTTTTCTGTTGGTGATACAGTGAAAATTGGATACGTAGATCAAACGCACAAAGACATTCATCCAGAAAAAACAGTCTTTGAGGTGATCGCAGGCGGAAATGATTTGATTGAAATAGGAAACCAAAAAGTAAATGCACGTGCTTATATTTCTAAATTCAATTTCAATGGTTCTGATCAGAACAAAAAGGTTGGAATTTTGTCAGGAGGTGAGCGAAATCGTTTGCATCTTGCCATGACTTTGATGACAGAAGCGAATGTATTGTTGTTGGATGAGCCAACGAATGATATTGACGTGAATACTTTGCGTGCCTTGGAAGAAGGAATTTTGAATTTTGCTGGTTGTGCAGTTGTCATTTCCCACGACCGTTGGTTCTTGGATCGTATTTGTACACACATTTTGGCTTTCGAAGGCGATTCACAGGTGTATTGGTTTGAAGGTTCTTATTCTGAATACGAAGAAAACAAGAAAAAACGCTTGGGCGATACTGCACCAAAACGAATTAAATATAGAAAATTGATTAAATAAAAAACCAGGGGAAGTGGAGAAATCAACTTTCCCTTTTTTGTCTAAATATGCAACACAAAGACCCACTTCATGGCATTACTTTAGAACGAATTGTCACTGAACTGTATGAAAAATATGGTTGGGAACATTTGGGATACCTCATTCCGATCAATTGTTTTAATCATGAACCAAGTATTAAATCTAGTTTGAAGTTCCTACGGAAAACTCCTTGGGCACGAAAAAAAGTGGAGGACTTATATGTGGAAAGAATTGTGAATGCAGAATTGTGAATGCAGAATTATGAATGCAGAATTATGAATGCAGAATTATGAATGCAGAATTATGAATTACGGATTACTAATTACTGATTGGCGGATCGATGACGAAAGCTTTGCTTTGTCACGATGCTGACCATTCGCGTCAGCATTACGAATTGGCGGATCGATAACGAAATCTTTGCTTTATCATGATGCTGACTGTTTCTGTCAGTATTACGTATTGGTGAATTAGAGTTTTGAGAATATTGAATTAGCTAATTAGTAATTAGTTAATTCACAAATTAAAAATATGGAAGTAAGAAATTTAGAACCCGCAGCACTTTGGAATCATTTTGCTGATTTGAATGCTGTTCCTCGACCATCTAAAAAGGAAGAGCGCGTGATTCAGTTTATGCTCGACTTTGGTCAACAATTAGGTTTGGAAACCAAAAAAGATCGAATTGGGAATGTCATCATCAAAAAACCGGCGACTCCTGGAATGGAAAACCGCCAAACAGTGGTGATGCAATCACACATTGATATGGTGCATCAAAAGAACAGTGACACCGTATTTGATTTTGATACACAAGGGATTGAAATGTTTGTGGATGGTGATTGGGTTCGCGCAAATGGAACGACCTTAGGAGCAGATAACGGCATTGGAGTGGCAGCAATAATGGCTGTTTTAGCTTCCGATTCGATTGCTCATCCTGCGATTGAAGCCATGTTTACCATTGATGAAGAAACAGGAATGACCGGGGCAATTCAATTGGATCCGAATAATTTTTCAGGAACAATCTTGTTGAATCTAGACACAGAAGACGACGATGAATTATCAATCGGTTGTGCAGGTGGAATTGATACAAACACGTCATACAAATATGCAGAAGTACAAGTCAAGCCAGATTCAGTTACGTATGAAATTTCGATTCGAGGACTTTTGGGTGGACATTCTGGAATGGATATTCACCGCGGAAGAGGAAATGCAAATAAATGGATGAATCGCTTGATTTATCAGGGAATTTCCCTAATTGATATTCAAGTAACTTCGATTGATGGAGGAAGTTTACGCAATGCAATTCCACGAGAATCAACCGCATTAATCAGTGTTGAAAAAGAGTTGACAGCATCGTTTGAAAACTTTTTGACGCGTGAATTGGAATTGATTTGCAAAGAGTTTAAAACCGTTGAAACAGCAGCGCAAATTACTTGGAAAAAAGTAGAAACGGCTCAAAAAGCGGTAGAAACCGAAGATTTACTGAAAATCATAAATGCAATTTATGCTGTTCCAAACGGTGTTTACCGCATGAGTCCAGACATTGCTGATTTGGTGGAAGCATCCAGTAGTTTAGCTCGAGTGATTGTCGCAGATGGAAAATTCACGACACAATCCTTGCAAAGAAGTAGTGTAGAAAGTTCGAAAGCAGACATTGCGAATTCCGTTCGAGCTGCGTTTGAAAGCATCGGATGTGCGGTTGTCCAAAACGGAGAATATCCAGGGTGGCAACCCAATCCAAATTCAGCGATTTTAACATTGATGGCAGATTTGTATCGCACGAAATTTCAAGCTGAACCACAAATTAAAGCATGTCATGCTGGTTTGGAATGTGGGATTTTAGGGGCACATTTCCCAGGCATGGATATGATTTCGTTTGGGCCTAACATTCGTGGAGCACACTCACCCGATGAATGTGTTCAGATTTCGTCTGTTCAAAAATTCTGGAGTTATTTATTGGATGTACTGGAACAAATTCCAACAAGATAATAACCTGATCGTGATTTCGTCCTAAAAAACACAGGGCGAAATCACTTTCTTTTCATCTAACTTATACCTACATGTTAGAAGGATACAAAATTCATCCAATTTTTCTAAATCGATTTTCGTCTACTATTCCAAAAAAAAGTATCTTTGTGTTCGATGGAAAAGCAAGTCATTCTGAACGAAAAGCAATTTGAATTGACCCTCAATAGGCTTTGTTACCAACTCATCGAAAATCACAACGATTTCTCAAACACAGTTTTAATTGGTCTTCAACCACGTGGAATCAACGTTTTAGCACGATTAAAATTTCGTTTGGAACAAATTTTAGGTCATTCCATCGTGTGTGGTAATCTAGATACAACCTTTTACCGCGATGACTTTCGCCGAAGAGAAAAACGGTTGATTCCATCCGCAACAAACATCGATTTTATTATTGAAAACAAGCAAGTTGTACTTATTGACGATGTACTTTTTACCGGAAGAACAATTCGTTCGGGAATTGATGCTCTCATGGCTTTTGGGCGACCAACCAAAGTAGAATTACTTGTTTTTATCGATCGAAGATTTAAACGTGATTTACCCATTCAGGCTGATTATGTTGGAAAAACAGTGGACACATTGCTTTCCGAACGAGTAAGTGTAGAATGGAGCGAAATAGAAGGACAAGATAAAGTGGTACTTTTTACCCCGGAAAACAATGGATAATTTAAGCGTAGAACACCTTACCGGAATTCGTGATTTGACGGAAAACGACATTCAAATCATCTTGAAAACTGCGGATAGTTTCAAAGAAGTGATCAACAGACCTATCAAGAAAGTTCCTTCTTTGCGGGACATTACCATTGCCAATTTGTTTTTCGAAAATTCCACTCGAACACGTTTGTCTTTCGAATTAGCTCAAAAAAGACTTTCTGCTGATATTGTGAATTTTAGCGCAGCAAGTAGTTCGGTTAAAAAAGGGGAAACCTTGATTGATACCGTAAACAATATCCTTTCCATGAAAGTGGACATGGTTGTGATGCGACATCCGAATCCAGGAGCAGCTATATTTTTGTCTAAAAAAGTAAAAGCGAAAATTGTCAATGCTGGAGACGGAACACATGAACATCCGACGCAAGCTTTGCTTGATGCATTTTCAATTCGGGAGCGTTTAGGTGATGTTGCAGGAAAAAAAGTGGTGATTGTTGGAGATATTTTGCATTCTCGTGTTGCCCTTTCCAATATTTATTGCTTGCAAAAATTAGGCGCAGAAGTTATGGTGTGTGGACCAACAACCTTAATTCCTAAGTACATTCATGAATTGGGCGTGAAAGTGGAGCATAACTTGCGAAAAGCGTTGGAATGGTGTGATGTTGCCAATATGTTACGCATTCAATTGGAAAGACAAGATATTAAGTTTTTTCCTTCGTTGCGCGAATATTCCATGCAATATGGATTAAACAAAGAATTGCTTGATTCGCTTGATAAAGAGATTGTTGTAATGCATCCTGGACCGATTAATCGTGGTGTTGAAATCACTTCAGATGTAGCTGATTCCAAGCAGTCTATCATTTTAGATCAGGTTGAAAATGGGGTAGCAGTTCGCATGGCGGTGATGTATTTATTAGCAGCGAAAATCAACCGTTAACAAACAACTGTTGAGAACATTCCGTTTTCAAGAGGTTTGAAGCAAATAAAATTGTTTATTTTTGAAAGAACACAGACAACAATGAATTTCGAAATTACACAAGATAATCAGTTCGCACTAGTCGTTGCAAAAGTTGAAAAACTAGACGCAATCAACTCTCCCGAGCTGAAAAGTGAGTTTGTCTCTTTAAACAAAAAAGGAGTAAACACCATTATTTTAGATTTATCTGCAACCAAATACTGCGATTCTTCTGGTTTAAGTGCAATCCTTATCGGAAATCGTGTTTGTAAAGACACAAATGGTCGATTTGCTCTTTCTGGGTTGCAAGGTAATGTGTTGAAAATGATTAAAATTGCTCAGTTAGATAAAGTTTTGACAATCACTCCAACTGTGGAAGAAGCAAAAGTTTCGGTACAGTTTGCATGAATTTTGAAATCACCATTTTAGGTTCTGGCGCTGCTCTTCCAACAGCTTTGCGCAAACCTACGTCTCATTATATTGTCTGTAACAACCGCCACATATTGATCGATTGTGGAGAAGGAACACAATCACAACTTCGTAAATTCGGAATCCGCTTACAACAAATCACTCATATTTTTATCTCACATTTACACGGCGATCATTATTTTGGATTAGTTGGACTTTTGAGTTCGATGCATTTGTTGGGAAGAACAAAAGGAATTTACATTTATGGTCCCACAGAATTAGAATCATTGATTCGTCCTCAGTTGGAAATTGGTGGTACAAAATTGGATTTTGACCTTCATTTTACCCCTTTAGATGGGAAAACACCTCAGCTTTTGTTTGAAGATAAATTAATTGAAATTCATACCTTTCCATTGAAACACCGCATTCCAACCAATGGTTTTCGCATTCAAGAAAAAGTCAAAGAAAGAAGTTTAATTGGTGAAGTATACCGCAGTTCAGGCTTAAGTCTTCAAGCGATTCCCTTTTTTAAAAGAGGAGAAGATTACGTGGATGAAGAGGGTAGAGTCCATTATGCAGAAGATTACACTTATCCACCCAAAAAAGCTAGATCGTACGCTTTTTGTTCCGATACTTTGTATTGGGAATCCATTTTGCCGCATATTCAAGAGGTAACGTGTTTGTACCACGAAGCCACTTTTTTAGATGAAATGATTGAACGTGCGAGAGCAACGTATCACACCACAGCGCGTCAAGCAGCTGTTTTAGCCGATAAAGCTCAGGTTGGAAAATTAATTATCGGTCATTTAAGCGCACGTTACAACGACAACGACGCACATTTGGAAGAAGCCAAAAAGTATTTCGCTAACGTACAAGTTGCTGTCGACGGAATGAAAATTGTGCTTTAAGTATCAAAAAAAATAGCCACTCAGAAAATATCTAAATGGCTAAATGAAAAATCGTTTTTTATTCTAATGATGCAAAACAACCATTTTCGTTGGTTTGAAAATTCCTTCCTTGGATTCTAATCGCAAGGTGTAATATCCATTTGGAAGCTTTTCTGTTGACAGTGAAATCAAGTTAGAAAAACTATCAAAAGCTTGCTCACCAACCAATTTTCCTGTTTGATCATACCATCGGAAAGTTCCTTCATGAAGCGGTTGTGCAAGAGAAACTTGAACCGAATTGTTTGCTGGATTTGGGAAGATTTGCATGGATAGTCCTAATTCCTCTAGGCTGGATTGATCTATGTCGTAAGAAATCTTGAAATCATCAAAATAAAATCCGTCATCACGAACTCCGCCATCCGATTTCAAAACGAAGCGCAAAAGAATTTTTTGTCCTAAATAATCACTTAAGTTTATTTCTTCCAATACCCAATTCGCTTGTGTTCCTTCGTAAACGGGTTCGTTGTTGGGTTGGATACTTCCATTTGCACTTGTTCCGCTTGTTGTGTAATTTCCACATTGACCAATCCATGTTTGACCAAAATCGGTTGAAACTTCCAAACGAGCAAAATCATAATCCGTTTCAATGGCCCATTTAGCAAAGAATGAAACTCCAGCTCCTGTAGCATTGGTTAAATCAATCGTATCTTTAAAACGATAACTTAAATTCGCATTGTTTGGATAGTCTCCAACAGGTGTATCCGTAAAAGATTGACTTGCTGAGTAATAAGTGGAATTTGTAAGCGCGAAATTTCCCGTCCAATTATCTGTATCGTTTCCTTGATCAAACGCTTGTAAGGTCAAAACACCAAATGTTTTGGTGATAGTATCGCGTTTGGTCCATCCGGGATAAATAGTTAACAATTCGAATTGAATCAAATCACCAAATTGAATCGTGGGCTCTAAGGTATAAGCAATACTTCCTGTTTGAGTTTCTAGCAAAGAAAGCGTGTGATTTACAGTGTTTCCAACAGATTGAATTCCTGTAATTGGTTGAATTTGAACTTGAATAACTCCATCTTCTAGTCCGTATCGCAAAATAGAATGGTTAAAGTTGCCCGTTGTTTGTGCTACGGTGGAAGGATCGGTATTTTTCACCTCGGCATAGCGATGAACCAAATGAGCTAACGTAACATTCGGAAAATACATTTCCTGACAAATTCCTGTAATATTTGCTTGTGCAGGCCAAAACCCATCGTCATCACCTCCAATTTCGGGAGTCATAGCGAATATCTCAGGTTTTTGAGCTAAATCTTCTAAATACATATAATCGTCTGAATCACCGGAAGCGGGATACAAAGCTGAACTTTTTTGAGCGATGTATCCATTAAATTGTACCATGTGATTTCCGATCGCTTGAAAATAATCATGGTCTTCCGCAAATTCTTGCGTAGTTGTCCCAATTGGAAACAAAACGAGATTGGAATAACTGTGAGCATTGAAGGCGAATTGGAATTCTCGCTGTTCACAAAACCATTTGATGGCTTGGGTTTCGGGTTCAGAGAACGCTCCCGTTCCCGGATAGGTATCGTTACTTGGGTTTGTACTGATTCCTGTTGTTCCCCAACCGTATGAATAGTTTCGATTTAAATCTACTCCAAAAGTATTGTTTCCGTTATTTCGTCTGTTTTTACGCCACATTCCTCCTCCGTTTGGGTTCGTAGTTTGATTTCGAACATAACCATCCGGATTGATCATCGGTACGAAGTACATTTCGGTATTGTTGACCAAAAATTGAATTTCGGGATTGGAATCGTAATTTTCCAAAATATACCACATGTAAAAAATCAATTGAGACAGCGAAACTGCTTCGCGTGCGTGATGCAAGGCGGTATACAATACTTCTGGTTCGTTTTCATCGGTGGTGGCATTGTCTGAAATTCGCAACCAATAAACGGGTCTTCCTTCGTGTGTTTCGAAATTTGAAATGGGCGCTTTTGCTGTTATCAAATTTGGATAAGCAGCTGCCATAGCATCGATTTCATCCAAAAATTGCTGATAGGTAAAATATCCACCCATGGAACCCAAGTTGAAGTTACTTGGAATTTCTGGTGTGAAATTAGTTCCGTTGTTTACCGTACTACAAGTGGCATTTTTGGATGTTTCAGCTTGATTTCCTTTGTTTTGATCTACATAAAATTGTTGGACATCTTCAATCAAAATTTCAACTTGAAATCCATTGTTTCTCATTTGTGTGATTTCCTGGGATGAAAAATCACTAATAAAAAAATGATCTTTTTTGCTAGTTCCGTGATCGACATCAATCCCCATTTCTGAGAGATTTTGTAATCCTTTGGAGTCAGTGATGACCTTGCAGCGAGAATAATTTTGGGCAAACGCAGAACAGGAGAGGAGAGAGGCGAATGCGAGCAATCGTAGTTTCATGAGTTTTATAAATAGTTTCTACGAAAGTAACGAAGTTTCACATAAATTGGTTGAAATGTTTAAAACTTATTCTCGGAGTAAACATAAAAAGATGGATTTCTTTATGATGCGTGCATAGTATTAATGCGTATTTTTGTAGCTTAATTATCAAGAAAACATGGAAAATATTTTCTACGAAGGTCAAGTAATTTGGGCAATGGCCGATACCAACGGTCATTTACGTCATTCTGCTTATGCTGATTTTGCTGCTCAAGCACGTGTGTCTGCTTTGGAGAGTGAAAATTTGATGGCGCAGATGATGTCGCTTCAAATTGGTCCGATTCTGTTTCGAGAAGAATTGGTTTATATGCGTGAAATTCGAATGAATGAATTTGTGAAAGTTTCCGTAGAACTATTGAAAGCAAGAGAAGATTATGCTCGTTACACGATAAAGAGTTGTATATATCGCGTTTCTGATGGCGAAAAGTGCGCTGAAATCACTGTGGATGGTGCGTTTATGGATCTTCAAAAAAGAAAACTGGCAGTCTTACCCGAAAATTTAATCAACATTTTTAAGCAGATGCCCAAATCAAGTCACTTTGTGTTGGAGGCCATGAAAAATAAATGATTTAATCACTTCTTCCATTGAAAGGTATTCATCAAGTGGAACAAGTCTTTTTTCAGGTAATCCAAACTGGGTTTGAGTGAGTCGTATTTGGGTGCAGTATTGAAGTAAACAACGGCACTTACAAATTGGGTGCTTGAATCGGTTAAATAAAATTGAAACGGTGAAGCGACATCTCCCTGCAATTCGAAAAATGTGCCATAAACTCGAGCGTCTCGGCGGATAATATTGGTGTCTTCGATTGCTGTAGCTTTTACTTTGTGTTCGTCTACTTTGTTGATCGCAAAATTCACGTAGTCGCCGAGTTTATTTGTGATGGGAATGTATGAAAAGTGAATTACACCATTCAAAGGACCCAATTGGATGTCTTTGTGACAAGTCAAAGTGCCGTTTTCGGTAACCGATTGCGCTTTGTAAATCTTCGCCAACTCAAAACTGTACGGGCAAGGATCATCAAACAATACATATTCGTGTTCAGGAAGATTCGTTTTCAAATACGTGGGTGGTTTTGGATTGGGCTTGTCATCGGTACAAAATGTCAATAAAAATGTACTTAAAACAATAAGACTTGCAAGATTAATCTTCATAATTGGTGATTATTTTAACTGTTTTAACACGTCTTTTATCCGATGATTCCACGATGATTTTGTAATTTTCGAATCGAATGTGTTCCTTGTTTTTTAATATTCTTCCTGCTTGTTCAACAACAAATCCGCCAATCGAATCCGATTCTCCTTTGCGTTGCTCAAACTCTTTTCCGTCGATTTCCAGAATTTTATACACATCTACTAGGGATGTTCTTCCTTCAAAGAAATAAGTGAATTCATCAATCTTTCTGAAGTTGATTTCGTCTTCGTCGTATTCGTCCGTAATGTCACCAACGATCTCCTCTAAAACATCTTCTAAAGTCACGATTCCGTTTGCACCGCCGTATTCGTCTACAACAATAGCAAGGTGCATTTTCATGTCTTGAAATTCTTTTAACAAGTCGTCAATTTTCTTTTTTTCAGGAACATAATACGGTTTTCGAATCAATTCTTTCCAATTAAAATCCGTATCTTCATTGATGTATTGAAGCAAGTCTTTGATATATAAAATTCCGATAACATCATCGAATTTTTCCTTGTAAATAGGGATTCGGGAATAACCTGCTTCTCGAATTTCGTTTAAAATTTCGTGGAATTTCATTTTTTCTTCAAATGCTACCACTTCCATGCGCGAACGCATAATTTGCTTCACATCTTTGTTTCCAAAACGAATGATTCCCTCTAAGATTTTCTGTTCTTCTTCGTCCGTAGATTCTTCTCGCGTGAGTACAAGTGCTTGTTCCAATTCATCGGAAGTAATTTTTACTCCACGCTTTCGGGCGTATTTTTGGATGAAGTTTGTCCCATTCACTAAAAGAAGTCGCAACCAAGAAAAGGGCGGCAAATTACAAACAAATGTCAACGGTCTTGCCATGTTTCGAGCAATACTAGTCCCATTTTTTGTTGCATAAACTTTTGGAATCACCTCACCAATGAGCAAAACAACTAAAGTGATTAAAAATACTTCCAAGATAAAACGGATGGTTTCATTTCCTGGGTCGGGCGGGTAGATAATATTCAAAAGCGAACTGGACAAGATGACAATGCCCACATTTACAAAGTTGTTCGATATGAGGATGATAGCAAGTAAATCTTGCGGTTTTTCAAGTAATTTCAGTGCATCTTTGGCTTGTTTACTTTCATCTAGTTTGAGTTTTTCTTTTTCTGCAGGACCCAAACTAAAAAAAGCAACTTCTGAACTTGAAATCAATGCTGAAAACAAGAGCAAAACGGCAATGACAACACTGTAAATGATTATTTCGTTCATTCTTTTTTGTTCGAATTAAAACGGTAAATCATCGTCTTCATCACTCATCATGTCGGGCATCGGAGTGGGAGGAGTGGGGGTTGCTTGCGTTGAATAAACAGGAGCAGCTTGGTTGGTTTGATTTCTTTCCCCTGCATTTTCAGGACGAGAAAGAATGGTCATTTCTTCTGCCAAAACTTCCGTTGTATATCGTGTGTTTCCCTCACGGTCTTGCCAAGAGCGGGTTTTCAATTTTCCTTCTACGTAAATTTTTGTTCCTTTGTGGATGTATTTTTCGGCAATTTCAGCCAAACCTCTCCAGCAAACGATGTTGTGCCAATCCGTTGTGTCACGTCGTTCTCCAGTATTTTTATCCACATACGTTTCGGAAGTTGCCAAAGAAAAACTTGCCACTACCGCACCATTTTCCAAACGACGCACTTCAGGGTCTTTGCCCAAATTTCCTATCAGAATAACTTTATTTACACTTCCTGCCATAATTTTTCAAAAAAGAGGTCGTATTAACGTTTCTATGACCCATTTATACAAAGGTACAATTTATTTCGAGAGAAAAAATGGGAAAAAAGCCTGTTCGAAAGCAATTATTTTTCAGTGAATGTTTCAATATATTTCTCTAAGAGGCGAGGAATCGGATGATCATCCAGGGATTTGAGTGAAATAATTTTCCAATCATTTTCTGGATTTTTCGGTAATAGATTCACAAACCAAATGGTTGCATACAAATGTTGGTGAGATAAAATGTGCTTAAATGGTTGAGATTTCCGAACAGGAACAAGTTGAAATTTCTCTTTGATCTGAATTAAGACTTCTTCTTCACTTGGTTCTGAATCAAATTCGATTAAAGGAAATTGATATAAATGTTGCCAAATGTCTTTGTTTGTTCTTTTTTGTACGATAATTTGATCATTCTCCTGAAAATGGATGTAATGAAAATAACGTGGACGAACCTTGGTTTTTCCTTTTTTAATCGGTCTTTCGTTTACAGTCTGATTGGCAAAAGCAAGGCATTTGGTTTGAAGCGGACAAGATTCGCATTTGGGTTGAGTGGGAGTACAATGCAAAGCACCGAACTCCATGATCGCTTGGTTGTGTAAACTTGGATTTTCTCTGTTTAACAATTCATCTGCCAATTGTTGGAATTGTTTTTTCCCTTCGTTTGAATCGATAGGAATATCGAGGTCAAACACACGACTGAGCACACGATATACATTTCCATCCACAACGGCATGCGGAAGGTTGAATGCAAAAGAAGCAATGGCAGCTGCTGTGTAGTCGCCAATTCCTTTGAGTTTTTTGATTTCGTCGAATGAATTCGGAAAATTTCCCTTGTATTGATCGACAATAATTTTAGCAGTAGCGTGCAAGTTACGAGCTCGACTGTAATAACCCAAACCTTGCCAATCATTCAAAACAGCTTGTTCGGAAGCGTTGGCAAGATCAAAAACAGTGGGGTAATTGGTCGTGAATTTGATAAAATAAGCCGTTCCTTGGGCAACACGCGTTTGTTGAAGGATAATTTCTGATAACCAAATGAAATAGGCATTTTGCGTATTTCTCCAAGGTAAGTTTCTGGAATTTAGTCTGTACCAATCGCTAATTAATAGATGAAAATCGTTCATTCGGGGATTTTTTCGAAATTTTCTTAAAAAAAACAAAGGTAATATGTTTTAGAAAATTACTTTTGCAACTGGAAATCACATTATTGATATTATTTAAATTAAAAGAAAATGACTAAAGCAGACATCGTTGCTGAAATAGCTGAAGAAACAGGATTAGAAAGAATTGAAGTACAAAAAGCGGTTGAGGCTTTTATGACATCAATCAAATCATCCCTTACTAAAGGTGAAAATGTTTACTTAAGAGGTTTTGGAAGCTTCATCGTGAAAGAAAGAGCAGAAAAAACAGGTCGTAACATTTCAAAAAACACAACTATCATCATCCCTGCTCACAACATTCCATCTTTCAAGCCGGCTAAAACTTTTGTTGAAGAGGTTAAAAACAAGGTGGTTATCAAATAATTTGATACTTTTTTATCGAAATATTACATTTTCGGATTAAATTTTTATCTTTGCACTCCTGTTTGAACAACGGGAGTGTTTTTTTTCATGTTCAAAATAGGAATAAGAAGACATTTGTTTAATAATTAAAATATATTCGTTATGCCAAGTGGTAAAAAAAGAAAAAGACATAAAATGGCTACGCACAAGCGTAAGAAAAGACTAAGAAAAAATCGTCACAAGAAGAAAAAATAATCTTCCCAAGATTTTATAGTCGGATAACTTAGTGAGATTACTTGCTAAGTTATTCTATTTTTTAACGTATTAATTTAAGCTTTCGTGAGTTTAGAACTAGTAGTCGATTCTAGATCGAATGGAATTTGGCTTGCTTTGTTGCGTGATGGAAAGCTTATCGAATTGCATGAAGAACAAGGAAACACCGATTTTGCCGTAGGTGATATTTATCTCGGTAAAGTGCGTAAAGTTGTTCCCAGTTTAAATGCTGCATTTGTGGATGTTGGATACGAAAAAGATGCATTTTTGCATTACCTCGATCTTGGTCCTCAGTTCAATTCTTTAAGTAAGTTCACTAAAGACACGCTGCACGGTAAGCAAAACGTTTCTGACCTACAGTATTTTAAATGTGAAAGAGACATTCCGAAAGACGGAAAAATGAACGATGTTATCTCGTCGTCTCAACACATTTTGGTACAAGTAGCCAAAGAACCTATCTCAAGCAAAGGTCCGAGATTATGCGCTGAAATCACTTTAGCTGGTCGCTATTTGGTTTTAGTACCTTTCTCTGACAAAATTTCTATTTCACAAAAAATCAAAGATTCTGCTGAGCGTCAACGCTTAAAAGACTTGATGGACAATGTGAAACCAAAGAATTTTGGTGTAATTATCCGCACTGTTGCTGAAAATAAAAAGTTGGAACAAATCGAACAAGATTTGAAAAACCTCATGGAGAAATGGAAAACCATGCACACCAACTTGAAAACTGCAACTCCACCCAAACGCGTTCTTGGAGAAATTGATAAAACTTCCTCCATTTTACGTGATTTGCTCAATGCTGATTTTTCCAACATTCATGTCAATGACGAGCAACTTTCTGCTGAATTAAGAGAATATGTCTCGGGTATTGCTCCTGGTAGAGAAAAAATCATCAAACATTACGATGGTAAAATAGATATTTTTGAACGCTTTGGAATCAACAAGCAAATCAAAATGCTTTTTGGTAAAAAAGTACCTCTTCCAAGTGGTGGTTATTTAATCATCGAACATACCGAAGCCATGCACGTGGTGGATGTAAACAGTGGTAATCGCAAAGGAGCTGAAGGGCAAGAAAGCAATGCGCTTGCAACCAATATTGAGGCTGCTGAAGAAATTGCGCGCGTACTTCAATTGCGTGATATGGGTGGAATTGTTGCAATCGATTTTATCGACATGCACGACCGTGAAAATAATAAAGTGCTTTATGAAAAATTAAAGGACTTCATGAAATCGGATCGAGCAAAACATAACATTCTTCCTCCTTCCAAATTTGGAGTTGTGGAAATTACACGCCAACGTGTTCGCCCTGAAACGGAAATTAAAACGACAGAAACATGTCCAACTTGTAATGGAACCGGTGAGGTACAAGCGACAATTCTGTTTGCAGAAGAAATTGAAAACAACCTAAACTTTTTACTAACTGACAGAAAAGAGAAAAAAGTAGCTTTGTTGGTTCATCCCTATTTGGAAGCTTATTTCAAAAAAGGAATGATGTCGCGCCAAGTGAAATGGTTCTTTAAGTATAAAAAATGGATTCCCGTTCGCGGTTTAACTTCCAATCACTTATTGGAATATGCGTTCGTAGATCAAAATAACGAGGAAATTGCACTCTGACATGAAGTCGGAGTGCACATACTCTTTTTTACAGGCGAAAGCCAAACTCGAAGCTTTTTGCGCCTACCAAGAACGATGTCAGTTCGAAGTCAATCAAAAATTACTTTCTTGGAAAATTCCTCTAGAACAACGGGATCAACTTATCGCTCATTTGATTCAACATCGATTTTTGGATGAAGAACGTTTCGCTGAAGCGTATGTTTCGGGTAAATTTCGCATCAAACGTTGGGGCAAAATCAAAATTAAGCAATACTTGAAGCAAAAACAGATTTCCGATTATTCGATTCAAAAAGCGTTAAAAACGATTGATTCAGAAGAATACATCCATTCGGCGATCCATTTGGCAAAGAAAAAGCAAAATGAGCAAAAGAAAGGGGAGAATCATTGGCAAGTGAAAGCTAAAATTCAACGTTATCTTGCCTCAAAGGGATATGAACAAAGTATTATTTCCATTGCGGTGGATGAATTGAATTGGAATCAAGAAGATTAAATAGAAATAATTCGTTTACTTTCTTTTCACTAAAAAAGTTAAAAATGCCAACTTCTTGTCAATTTGAAGCAAAGAGGAGATTGAATTCTAATTAAATCGTTAAATTAGCGTCCAAAATTAAGCGAGTGGTTAAAAGTGTAGTCATTATTCCAACGTACAATGAACGTGAAAACGTCGAAAAAATGATTCATCAGGTAATGAGTTATCCAGATGTTTTTCACGTACT
>CAYRMV010000049.1:0-21296 GCA_964425255.1 uncultured Flavobacteriales bacterium | reverse complement strand
GTAACTGGATTACGTGTTGAATCTTACAACCAAAAATTCAACTATACAGAAGCAGGAACCAATTTGGAAAAGAAAATTGACACAACAGTTGTTGATCTTTTGCCTTCATTGAATATTATTTATTCTTTGAACAAGAAAACAAATCTTCGTGCAAGTTATTACCGAAGTGTTTCTCGACCTGAATTCCGTGAGTTGGCTCCTTTTGCCTTCTATAATTTCACAATGGACAATATTCTTTCAGGAAATACAAATTTACAAAGAGCAACCATCGACAATTATGATGTACGCTACGAAACATTCCCAGGAAATGGACAAGTATTTAGTGTTTCAGGGTTTTACAAAAATTTCAATAATCCAATTGAGTTGATTAACCGAACAGGTACATCCGGAGCTCCAGAATTATACTACACAAATATTGGTCGCGTATCCAATATCGGTGCTGAAATCGAATACCGATTAAACTTAGATGTTTTCAAGAAAAAACCAAACAAAGATGAGAAAGAAAATGTAAAAGAAAAAGAAAATATATTCTTAGAAAACACCACTTTCTACACCAATTTCTCGTACATCAAATCAACTGTTTACTTGGATTCAATCGTTGGTTCAGGAGGAAACAGACCACTTCAAGGTCAATCACCATACATTGTAAATGCAGGATTATACTTCTCTCATCCAACAAAAAATTGGACAGCAAGCATAAATTACAACGTAATTGGTCAGCGGATCTACATCGTTGGAAATGTGCAAGAACCATCTGTTTGGGAAAATGGTCGTCACGTAATTGATATGCAGTTTACAAAAACATTCAAAGATCGCATCGATGTTAAACTGAATGTAAAAGACTTGTTAGCACAAAAATTACTTTTCTTCCAGGATTTAGATGGTGATTTAAAATATACCAATGGAGTAGACAATCGTTGGCAAGAAGTTTCATTCGGAAGAACGATTTCTATGAGTGTTGGATACAGATTCAAGTAACAAAAATTACTCAAATACAAAGCGTCTTTCGGGACGCTTTTTTTGTTTTGATAACATGCGAAACTAGTTAAACAACTAACCTTTTAAATCAAATACCTATAAATCAAACATCTATATTTATTTCGTTAAAACATTACCAAAATGTAAACAACTAAAACGATTTTGATAACGTATCAATAACGTAAGGTTAAGCGAAGAGTAACTCGATATTAACGCAAAGGAAAATTTCAATCTCTTACTTTGTACCAACAAAAAAAGAGAAAAAATGAAAAAATTTTATCTAAGTGCAGCAGCTATCTTAATCGGTGCAGCGGTGAACTCTCAAACGACATTTTGGACAGCAACATCTTACCGAGGAGCATTTCCAGTGACAGACAACACAACTGCAACAGATTGGACAGATGGATGGTCAAATTTTGATCCAGAAAACACCGTTTATCCAGCAACAACACAAACTGTTTCTTCTGATATTACATCAAACACAACTTGGAGTGGTGTCGTTTTGTTGGTAAATAAAGTTTATGTCAAAAACAATGCTACATTGACAATTGCACCTGGAACAATCATCCGTGGAGACAAAGATTCTCAAGGAACATTGATTATTACAGGTGGAGCAAAGATCATGGCAGAAGGAACTGTAACTCAACCGATCGTTTTCACATCTAACGAAGATGCAGGAGAACGCGCAGAAGGAGATTGGGGAGGATTAGTAATACTAGGAAAAGCAAGAAACAACCAACCTGGAGGTGTTGCTAACATTGAAGGTATTGCACCAACAGCGGACACTGAGTTTGGTGGTAACGACGATGCTGACAATTCAGGAGTTTTGAAATATGTACGTGTTGAATTCCCAGGAATTGCCTTACAACCAAACAAAGAAGTAAATGGAATTACGTTCGGTTCAGTAGGTTCAGGTACTACAGTAGACTACGTTCAAGTTTCTTTCTCCGGAGATGATGATTTCGAATGGTTTGGAGGAACAGTAGATGCTCGTCACTTAATTGCTTACAGAGGTTTAGATGATTCATTTGACTGTGACTTTGGTTTCCGCGGAAGAGTTCAATTTGGTTTAGTTGTACGTGACCCGAACTTATCAGATGCTCCTGGAGATTCAAATGCTTTTGAATGTGATAACGATGCGAACGGTTCTGTAGCACAACCATTAACTGCACCTGTCTTCTCTAACATCACCATTGTTGGACCACTAGGAAACGGATCAGTAACTTTACCAGCAGGTGAGAAATTTGAAAAATCTTTCCGTTTGAGAAGAAACTCAGCTGTTTCTGTATTCAACTCAATCACAACTGGATGGGAAAAAGGACTTTCGATTGAAGGTGGAGCAACAGAAGATAATTTAACAGGTGATACAATGGCATTCCAAAACAACTTATTGGTTGGATATGCAGCTGGACAAAATGTAATTACAGCACCTTATTCTTTCTACCAACCTTGGTTTGGTGTTGATGGAAATGATACAACAAAAACAAATGCACAAATTAATTGGGTGAACTTATTTACTCCACTTGGAACAAAACCAGATGCTCGTTTGAATACAGGTTCGGTAGCGGCAACAGGAGCTTCATTTACAAATCCATTGTTTGTTGGAGGATTCTTAGCAATCGAAGAAATCGAAGCAATTTCAGGTTACTCATTGTATCCTAACCCAACTCAATCTAATGCAACATTGCAATTGGAAATGATTCAAAATACATCTATTTCAGTTCGTATTTTTGACATGAATGGTCGTTTGGTTGCTCAACCTTTCAATGGTGAAGCACAAGCAGGAACACAAACTATTTCAATCAATACTACCGAATTGAACGAAGGAATTTACAATACAGTGATTGAAACTGCAACAGGAGTGAAAAACATCCGCTTACTGGTTCGCAAATAATTTCGAACTATGTTATTTCCAAAAAGGTCATCTTCGGGTGGCCTTTTTTGCATTTTATCCTCTCTAAAGAACCGTTTGCTCAAAAATCACTTCAAATCCTTGCTTTGTATGTGATCTCAACGTAAATTTAGCGCAGTGAAAACAGCATTTTGCATAGCGTTTTGTTTACTCATGTTGGTACTCTCAGGAGGAACGAATTGGTTCTTTACTGTTAAACAATATGCTATTCGCAAGGAAATGAAAAAGAAAATAAAGGCTGGTGTTCCAAAAGAGGAACTCTACTATTTTCAAGCAATAAATCCTGAAACCGATTTTCACTGGATCAAACCAGAAAAAGAATTTGAATGGAATCACCAACTTTTTGATGTCGTAACGAAAGTTCAATTAGAAAACGGTACATTCGAACTAGCTTGTGTCAATGATATTCAAGAACAACAGCTTTTCAAAGAACTTGATCTGATAACCCACAAAAAATCTGGCAAAAAGAACTTTTATATTCAATTTCAATCTCCAATCTTTTTTGTGGAAGAATTGATCTCTACTCCCCTACCTGAAATTCAGTTTTACAGTTTTCAGTTTAAAGAACCTCAATCGTATGTTGAAATAATTGATCCATGTAAAAATGGTCATTTACTCTCACTAGATAAACCACCCGAAATCAGTTAGTTATTTCCTTTTTATTTAGGGTTCGATAAGTCGTACCCGAATTTGGCATGAAAAATAGTCTACTAAAGGCTCTCGTTTGTGCTAGAATTATGTTTTACTAAAAACACATAAAATGAAAAAACTTAAACTTTTTGCTTGGGTTATTTTTGCTATGGGTTCAACTGCTTTAGCACAAGAACATGGATTTACTTGTGGGCATACGAATCAAACAAAAAAATTATGGGATGAAAATCCACAATTGAAAACTGACTACGAACAACTGATTGCCGGTGCAAAACAAACGAGCAATGTAAATGGAATTCAAAAAACGACGTACACCATTCCGATCGTATTTCACATTTTACACGAATATGGAAACGAAAACATTACCGATGCACAAGTGTACAATCAAGTGGATATTTTGAACCGAGATTTTCGAAAAAGAAATGCTGATACATCATTGGTAATAGATGAATTTGAAAATATAATTGCTGATTGTAACATAGAATTTCGCTTAGCAACCATCGATCCATGGGGAAATTGCACGAACGGAATTGATCACATTTACACCCATGAAACAAGTAACGGAGATGATTTTTCCAAGTTGAATCAATGGCATCGCTCTAAATACTTAAATGTTTGGGTATGTCGTTCCATGCGAGATGGAGTTGCAGGATATGCGTATTATCCAACAGACATTGCTGGAGTAGGTTTTTTTGCGGATGGAATCATTATTTTAAATCAATACATTGGAAGCATCGGAACTGGAAATGTAAACTTTTCACGAGCATTGACGCATGAAATTGGACATTATTTGGGTTTAGCTCACCCTTGGGGAAGTACAAACAGTCCAGGAGTTGCTTGTGGTGACGATGGTGTTGAAGACACTCCGTTTACAAAAGGATTTGATTTTTGTCCAACAACAACTGCACAAGCAAGTGTCTGCGATCCAAACATTGTTGAAAATTATCAAAACTACATGGACTATTCTTATTGTTCAAACATGTTTACGAATGATCAAGCAGAAATCATGCAGAATGTACTCCAATTCTTAGAAAGAAAAGATTTGTGGAGCGACACGAATTTGGAAATCACAGGAGCATTAATCAATCCTGCACCGTTGTGTAAACCGGTTGCTGAGTTTAATCCGCAAATGAATTTGATTTGTGAAGGCGATGCAATAACGTTCAAAGATGCATCTTGGAATGCAGTTGTATCAGATCGCTTATGGATTTTCGAAGACGGAACTCCTGCCACATCAACATCAGCTACTCCAAGTGTTTCATTCACAGGATTTGGTCCGAAAAGAGTAACATTGATTGTATCGAATGCAGCTGGAAGCGATACTATTTCAGAAATGATTTCCGTTTTCAATTCACAAGGTTGGGCAGAGAAAACAGGTCCATTTTTAGAAAATTTCAACACGGGAAATGCTTTGACTTACAACAATTGGCTCATTGAAGATTACGATGGTTTTGGAGAAACTTTTGAAATTTTACCAAATGGCGGACGAGACGGCTCACAAGGATTTGCATTGAAAAACTTCAAACCAGCTCCAACAGGAAATCCATTCACGGCTGGTAATTTTTATCAAAATCGATTGGGAGGAAGCAAGGATGCCATCATTTCACCATCAATAGATTTGAGCAATACAACCAACGCAGAATTGGTATTTGATTATGCTTATGCAACGAATGCAACTACATTAAGCAATATTACCGAAAACATCAAAGTATATGTTTCTCGCAATTGTGGCAAAACTTGGTTATTGCGAAAAACAATCGAAGAATCAGAATTAATCACAGCTGGATTTGCTGGAGGTTTGGATTTTGTTCCTACATCCAGTCAGTGGAAAACAGTTGCTATACCTTTGGTATTAAACAATACTGATTCTCGAAATCGATACAAAATTGAATTCACAGCATCCGATTTTTCAAACAATGTGTACATCGATAATATTCGTATTACAGGAACATTAGGAATCGAAGAAGATCCTTTTTTAAATGAAGACGTTGTGATCTATCCCAATCCAAAAGGAAATGGCGAAGCATTGCATGTTGCATTCAATGGAAATGGAGAAAAAGTAAATGTAGAAATCAGAGACATCCAAGGAAAGATATTGTTTGTGCAAGCTTTCGAAACACAAAATGGAGCAACTGATTTAACCATTTCACCAGAATCTATTTTAGCTAAAGGCTATTACATGTTAAGCTTAAAACAAGGTGACTTCCAAACTACACGCACTTTTATTCAAGAATAATTCAGAGTATAAATTTTAAACAGCGGTCGGTAATTCCGACCGTTTTTTGTTTATCTTCGTAAGAAATGTTCAGATGCTTTTTAAACGATTAGGTGCCATTTTCTTTGCTATTGCATTTTTCATGGCAATTGGTTCATTCACTTCCTTTTTCATTGATTTTCTTCCCAGAGAAATTGCTCGTATTGGTATGTTATTTTCTGGTGCTGTTGCTATGTTATTCAATGTACTCGATTATCGAACCAACAAAGACAAAGAATCAAGCAATTTGTTTTTTTGGTTAAGTAGCTTCATTCTTTTTATCGGGCTGTTTTTCAAGATTATGCATTGGCCAGGAAGCAGTATTATTATTCTAATCGGATTAACTTGTACAGGAATTTCCTTTTTTTACAATCCATTTTCGACTTCCAATCGTACATCAGATGATGATCTTTTAGATCAATAGATGATGATAGGTACATTTTTATTTCGACTTGCGCAAAATAGCATTTTTGTGCTTTTAATAGCTATTTGTTCTCCATTTGTGAGAGGGCAAGAAATCGTGCGTTCACTTAATGGTAATTACACGGAGATTCAAGGGTCGAAATTGTATTACCTACAAGTAAAAGATGGGTCCCCTGAGGAAATTATTCATTCTAAAAAAAATGACTTTAAATCCATTCCAAACCTATATCCAAACTTTGGTTTTACGAAACAAGATGTTTGGTTTCGATTTATTGTAGACAGTAGTATTTTCGGACAAACTGATTTATTTTTAAAATTAGGAAATCCTAACCTAGACAAAGCATTAATCTATCGAAAAAACAAGCAAGGAACCTGGCGAAAATTAGCCCTTGTTGGCGATGTACAACCTAGAGATTCCCTTTCCGTCGAAAACAGAGATTGGATTATAGGTTTCAAACCCGAACGAAAACTGGATACAATTTACATCCAAATGAACAACGGTGGAGAACAATTTTTCTTTGTCCCTAGTATTGTCAAACGCAGTTATTTCTCCGAAGAAGATGCTGAAAATCAACTTTTCATGGGGATATACTACGGAATCATTGTTTTTATCTTTAGTTTCAACTTATTCTCGTTTTATTTTTTGAAGGAACGAAATGCTTTGTGGTATGCATTGTATGTCTTTTTCTTAGCCGGACTTCAGATTTCATTAACTGGAATTGGTAACTTTTATTTGTGGGACGGCGAGTTTTTTTCCAATCGTGCTAATCCTTTTTTCTCTTCGGCAGGACTCCTATTTTTACTGCTTTTTGCTATGGATTTTCTGCGAACAAAAGTATACGTTCCTAAAATTCACCGCTTATTTATTTTCACTTCTTGGGCAGCTGCATCTTTTATTATTGCTTCTCTACTTCCCTATTCTTGGGCATTTGATTATTCAGTGATTGGAGTTAATACACTTACACTTGTTTTGAATACCCTGATTCTACCCGTTTCGATATACATTTGGAAAAGAGGTTCTGAAATTGCCCCACTTTTCATTGTTGCATTTTCCTTGTTGATTTTATCTGTTTTTGGATTTATCTTGAAAAACTTTGGGCTTGTCCCAGTTAATTTTTTTACCGAATTTGGAATGATGATTGGCTCAGCCTCCGAATCTATTTTACTCAGTGTTGGTATTGTTCTTCGATATAAAAACACGCGGGAAACAGCAATTGAAAGCCTTGAAAAACTTAACGAGGTAACCGAAAATGCCAACAAAGAATTGGAAGTAAAAGTGCGCCAACGAACCTACGAAGTTGAACAACAAAAAGAGCAGTTGTTGTACAAAAATCAAGAGATTTTGGATAGTATCACTTACGCCAAACGCATCCAAGAAGCATTGCTACCATCCAAGCACACATTTGCCCAATTATTACCTAAATCTGCCTTATGGTATGCACCCAAAGACATTGTTGCAGGTGATTTTTATTGGGCAAAAGAAAAAGAAATTGAGGGTGAAAAATGGACCTTTTTTGCCGTTGCTGACTGTACGGGTCACGGTGTGCCGGGTGCCATGATGAGTGTTTTGTGTATCAATGCCCTGGAAAATGCACTTCAAGAGATAAATACGCCTAATCCAGGAGATTTATTGGAACGAACAGCTGCTTTTTTAGCGACCTCCTTGGAAACGGAAAAACAAGCCTTACAAGATGGAATGGACATTTCTTTGTGTTGCTTGAATCGATCTAACAACCAATTGTTTTGGGCAGGTGCCAACAACCCGTTGTGGATTTTGAAAGGAGAGGACATGGAAGAAATCACTGCAACCAAACGACCAGTAGGAAAATCCGAAGTATTAATACCATTCACAACCCATGAAGTATCAGTACAAAACGGGGATCGAATCGTACTTTTCTCCGACGGATACGCCGATCAGTTTGGTGGACCAAAAAACAAAAAATTGAAGCGAAAATTATTCAAAGAATATACACTTGAAACGCATAAATTGGATATTCAAGACCAAATAAAAACCCTTAAACGCAACTATCACCAATGGAAAAGCGACCAAGAACAAGTGGATGATGTATGCGTTTTACTGGTAGAAATTAGTGAATAAAATAATCAACGACTTAAATCCGCTTTCAAACTCATGTCCAAACTTTTGAAACTATGTGTCAATGCGCCAACAGAAATAAAATGTACTCCTGTTTCTGCGTAAGATCGAATGGTTTCTAAGGTTATTCCTCCAGAAGCTTCTACTTCGTAATTTGCTGGAATAAGTGGTAAAGCCTGCTTAATTTCTTCGGGTGTAAAATTATCCAACATAATGCGGTTAAATCCTCCCACACGCAATGCTTCATGAAGTTCGTCCATATTACGCACCTCAATTTCTATTTTCAAGTCCTTACCGATTTTCTGAAGGTATTCTTGTGTTCGCTTGATTGCAGGTTCTATTCCGCCTGCATAGTCGATGTGATTGTCTTTCAGCATAATCATGTCATACAAAGCGAAACGGTGATTATGTCCTCCCCCAATACGAACAGCCCATTTTTCCATGTATCGAATTCCGGGTGTGGTTTTTCGCGTATCGAGAAGTTTGGTATTTAACCCATCTAAAAGGCTTACAATTCGGTTGGTTTGGGTTGCAATTCCACTCATTCGTTGCATGAAATTTAAGACCAAACGCTCGGTAGCTAATATAGAACGCGAAGAACCTTCCACCGTAAAAGCAATATCACCCGATTTTACATAGGTTCCATCAGTTAAAAGAATGCTCATTTGAAGTGTTGGATCGTACAATTCAAAAATGCGTTGAGCCAATTCTATTCCGGCTAAAATTCCATCATCTTTGATGAATAAAGTTGCTTTTCCAGTAGCATTTTCAGGTACACATGCCAATGAAGAATGATCTCCATCACCAATATCTTCTTTTAAAGCATTGAGAATAATTGCGTCTATCATGACACAAAGCTACGAAAGTTTTTGGGGAAAAGTATCGGGTTTAATCCTTTTCGATGGTTAGTCGTTCAATTTTGTAATCTTGATTTATTTTTTTTAATTGGATGGTCACTCGAAAGGATTCTGCTTTGGAAATATATTCACCAATTGCGAATGAACCTTCGTTGGATTCTTTCCCTTTGAACGTAAACTTAAACGACGTTACTGGTTTTTTGGCGAAAAAATCTTTTAAAACCATCGAAGCCTGAGATTGGTTATATGCGCCCTCTTTGTCTAAAATGGAAACCAACATTTTTTCTTTTCCATGACTTACAATAGATGAAGCATCACCTGCATTAAATGCTTTTTCTAACTCAGTATATGGAAGTTCCCCAACTAAAAAAACGCTTAAAAGAAAAGCTGTTACATAAGAAAATACAAAGCTCATTGTTTTTATTTTGTCTTTACAGCACCAAAAACAGTGCCGAAAAATAGTTCGTTTTCGTTTTGGAATCCATAGAAAACTATGATTCCCCTTTCATAGTTATCGCTAAGGTAAATAAATTTCTGATAATAAAAGGAGAAAATGATTATTTCACCATTTTCACATAAACGACCATCTTCGTTTCAAAAAATTCTTCTTTAAAAAAAGTCGGAATTGGATGTAGTTTTACTTTTTGTTTTACGGGTTTTAATTCTTCTTTCAAATCTCCTCCTTTTAAATATAAAATTCCGTTTTTCAATTTGTGGTTGTTGGATTGTTTAAACTTTCGTTCAATCCACGGAATAAAGGCTGGCATGGCTGTCACGGCACGACTAACAACAAAATCGAATTGTTTCTTAGTGTCTTCCGCACGTTGATGATATGCCTCTACATTGGTTAGTCCAAGTGCTTGGGCAACTTCGTTTACGACTTTAATTTTCTTCCCAATAGAGTCAACTAATGTAAAATTGGTTTCAGGAAACATAATCGCCAAGGGAATTCCTGGAAATCCTCCGCCTGTCCCCACATCAAGAACGTCCGCTCCGGGATTAAATTTCATCACTTTAGCAATTGCTAAGGCATGAAGTACATGACGTTCGTAAAAATGATCCAAATCTTTCCTCGAAATCACATTTATTTGGGCGTTCCAAAATTCATACAAACTTCTTAGCTGAGCAAACTGAGTAATTTGCTGTTCCGTAATCTCAGGGAAATACGATTTAATCAATGATTCATTATCAACCATGCTGCAAAAATAAAAAACTCTTTGCCGGCAAAGACAAAGAGTTTACAAAATATTCGATTTTCTGTTTAATCTTGGTACATGGAGTCAATTAAAGCGGCATATTTCGCTGCAATAATTTTTCGTTTGAACTTCAATGTCGGTGTTAATTCATTGTTTTCAATGCTCAATTCTTGTGGAAGCAAGCGGAATTTTTTGATTTTTTCCCAGCTACCATAAATTTCATTGTATGCATTAACTTCCCGTTGAATACGATCAATAATTTCTTGTTTTTGAATTAACTCTTCGTTTGACAAGGCATCAAAACCAAGCGTTTTTCTTTTAGCCCAATCGCGAACAAAAGCAAAATTTGGAACAATCAAAGCTGAAGGGAATTTTTGTCCTTCTCCTGTCACCATCATTTGTTCAATGAAACGCGACTCCTTGAACTTATTTTCCATCACCTGAGGTATGATGAACTTACCTCCAGAAGTTTTGAAAATTTCTTTTTTACGATCTGTAATTTTTAGGAATTTACCTTCAACCATTTCGCCAATATCCCCCGTGTGGAACCAACCATCCGTGTCGATATCTTCAGCCGTTTTTTCTGGTAAATTATAGTACCCCATCATAACGCTCGGTGCCTTTACCAAAATCTCGCCATCTTCCGCAAATTTAACTTGAACATTATCTAACAAAGGTCCAACTGTACCAATACGAACACCTTTGATAAAACAATTTACAGAGATAACTGGCGAAGTTTCCGTCAAACCATATCCTTCCAAAATCGGAATACCTGCAGCCATGAAAATTCGCGCCAAACGTGGTTGTAAAGCAGCACTTCCCGAAGCGATTGCTTTTGTTTCACCTCCCAAGGCCTCTTGCCATTTACTGAAAATTAATTTTCGTGCAATGGCTAATTTGAATTTGTACCAACCTGACTTCCCGATGACATCGTATTCTTCGCCCAAAGCAACGGCCCAGAAAAACAAACTGCGCTTGATTCCTGTTAGCTCATCCCCTTTTGCCATGATTTTTTCGTATACTTTTTCAAGCAAACGAGGTACAGCCGTAAATACATGTGGTTTCACTTCTCGGATATTGTCTCCAATCGTATCCATGGATTCCGCGAAATGAATCGAACTACCCAAATACATGTACAAGTAATGCAACATTCTTTCATAAATGTGGCAAACCGGTAAGAACGATAAAACGCGCGAGGTATGATCTGCTGGAATTCGTGGAACACAAGCTAGCACATTCGACAAAATATTTCGGTGAGATAACATTACACCTTTCGGATTTCCTGTTGTACCTGAAGTGTAAATGATGGAAGCTAAATCCTCGAATTGAATAGGTTCTTTACGCTTTTCAACTTCGGATGGATCAACATTCGAAGCAGCATTTTTCAATTCCGACCAATGTCTTGCACCAGAAACCTCATCAAATGTAAAAATATGCTCCAACGAAGCAATTTCACTTTTTAAAACGTCCAATTTATGAAACAATTCTTCATTACCAAGAACGCATAATTTGATTCCCGCATCGTTAAAAATGTATTTATAATCTGCTGATGAAATATTCGGATACACAGGAACAACAACAGCACCAACTTGCTGAATGGCGATATCCATGGCATTCCATTCATACCGATTCGATGACACAATCGCCACGCGATCACCAGGTTGAACACCAAAATGAATCAAGCCACGCGAAGCCAAATTTACTTCTTCCAAAAAAGTTTGGGTAGAAAGCGAATCATACACTCCATTTCTTTTTGTCGAAAACATTTTGGCATTAGGGTATTTTGCCAATTGGTGATAAGGGATATCAAATAGTCTTTTTACTTCATTCATAGTCCATGGTTTATTGAGTTAAATATACTAAAATAGTATGTACGCAGATAAAATTCTTGAAAATAATTTAACAAAGTATTTAATCTTCTACACGTCTAACTCATTCGAAACGTACTAAAATCAATTTATTAGCGAAAGATAAAAATTTTATTCATTGATATGAATATTATTCTCGATGAGAGACAATAAATATTCATTTAATGTGAAAGGGTCGTAACAAAGACAGCATCTTTGTGTTATGAAATTGGAATTAAATCAGGTTTTGTTTGATTGGATTTAATTCTTTTTTGTTCGCTTGTATTTGACCGAATGCAGGTAGAACATTTGCCGCACCGCTTCGTTTTTTCTCTGGTTTTTTAAGCGAAGTAGTTTTAGGAAAGTTTTGATTTGAAAAGGTTTATTCGAACGAGTAAACCTTTTTTCCATTTATCCAAGTCATGTAAGCATAATTCGAAACGAGGTTTCCCTTTTCACTTAATGGTGAATTCAACACAACAAATGTCGCGTCTTTGCCTTTTTCGATTGAACCCAAACGATCCTCTTGAAAACCCGCCATTGCCGCCCAAATGGTCATTGCCTTTAAGGTATTCATCAATGAAACGGCTTCTTGTGGGTAAAATCCACCGGAAGGAAAGTGATTGCGATCTTGTCGATTGACAGCCGCATGAATCGTTAGAAACGGATTTAGATCCTCTACCGGAAAATCCGTTCCAAATGCAAAAATCCCTGTTTGATTTAAAATCGATTGGTAAGCATAAGCTCCTTTCATTCGATCTTTCCCAAGACGACTTTCTGCCCAACGTTGATCACTAACAGCATGAGTCGGTTGAACAGAAGGAAAAGCCCCACAAAGTGGTAACAATTCTAAATCTTTCGGAGACAAAACTTGTGCATGTTCGATGCGCCAACGATGATCTTTCTGAATCTCATTCTGACGTTGAATCAATTGCAAAATCAATCCATTGGTCGAATCTCCGATCGCGTGTGTATTCATTTGATACCCTAAATCGGAACACAAATCGGCAATTTGTTTCATGTCTTCAAAAGAAGTTGTCAAAACGCCATGATGGCCTGGGAAATCAGAATACGGATGACGCAAACAAGCGCCACGCGAACCCAATGCGCCATCACCAATCACCTTAAAACTACGAATCGTCAAGTTTTTTTTCTGATAAATTCCTTCTTTTTGAGCAAATTCTCGGTTTTCTTTGGAAGGCAACAACATGGCATAAACAGCTAGTTTGAGTTGACCTGATTGTGTCAATTCTTGAAAAAGCGTCACTTGTTGCCGTGTGATTCCTGCTTCATGAATTCCCGTAATACCATATTGCAACAATTCATTTTGAACTTGCAACATCGCTTCTTTCATTTCTGATTTTTTAGGTGCAGGTATTGCATCCAAGGCCATCTCCATTGCTCTCTCCAGTAAAAGGCCTGTACATTTTCCGGCTTTTACTTCCACTAATCCATTGGGAATCTGTGTTTTTTCGACGATTTTCAATTGTTTAAGCAACACATCGTTTACAAGTACAGCATGTCCATCAATCCGAAAAAGCGCAACGGGTTGCTTGGGAAATAATTCGTTCAACTTTTGATTGGTTGGCAACGAATCGCCTCCCCACAAGGATTGATCCCACCCTTTTCCGACCAGAAAATGCTTTCCCGTTTTCGATGCAAATTTCTCCATGCGAACCAGTACTTCTGCGAAGGATTTCGAATTTGTCAGGTCACAATTAAGTTTTCGTTCAGCCAATCCCACCATGTGTGTATGCGCATCGATCAAACCCGGATAAATTTCCTTTCCCTGAGCATCTAATTCTTCTTCCGCACTGTATTTATTGAGAATTTGTCTTTCAGCACCGACTTCCACAATTTTACCATCGCGAATCGCCATAGCTTCCCACACTTTGCCATTTTCATCCATGGTGTGGATTTTAGCATTGTGCACAATTAAATCGACCGACTGACCTTTGTAACAAGCAGTTATAACAAAGATCAAAGAAGTGAAATATAAAATTGGAAAACGCATAGAAAAAAATTATTGTTTGTGAAACACCATTGATGAAGCTTGAGCGGTGGGCATAATCACCAAATCATTGATCGTAACATGTTTGGGAGTTGTTGCAACAAACCAAATGGTTTCAGCAATATCTTCCGCAACCAAAGGTTCGTATCCCTGATAAGTAGAATTGGCTTTTTGGGAATCACCTTTAAATCGAACCATTGAAAATTCCGTTTCAGCTGCCCCAGGCGCGATGTTTGTCACTTTGATTCCATACGAAACCAAATCCATGCGCATTCCCCGAGATAAAGCATCTACGGCATGTTTTGTTGCACAGTAGACGTTTCCTTCTGGATACACTTCTTTTCCAGCAATACTTCCTAAATTGATAATGTGACCTGCTCCATTTTGCTTTAAAAACGGAATAATTGCTTGAGAAACATACAACAAACCTTTGATGTTTGTATCAATCATCTGATTCCAATCGGAGGAAAGACCTTTGTCAATGGGATCTTTTCCAGCTGCTAGTCCCGCATTGTTTAGTAAAATCGAAATGCGATCCGTCCAAGAAGATGGCAAAGAAGAAAATCCATTTTTTACAGCATCTTCGTCCCGAACATCCATGGAAATCGGAAAAACGGAAATCGAAAAACGAGATTCTAGCTCATTTTGTAACTCCTCTAAGCGATCTGTTCTTCTTCCAGTGGCAATTATATCCCACCCATTTTTAGCGAATAAATGTGCGCAAGCTTTACCAAAACCTGCCGTCGCACCTGTGATGACAATTACTTTTCTATTTTTTTCCATGAAGGTTCAATGAAATAAAAACTAATCCATAAAACGGCTAGATAAACTGGTATTCTGTAGCGCACAATGGCACCGGGAACACAGGTAAACCAACCAATAATTAAACTCAACCCAAAAATAAACACCAAAAGCGCAACAAGTTCATTTTTTGCAGAGAAATCGTTGCGTCTATTTCGCCAAACCAAAACCAACCAAAGCAACAACAAAGCAGTTTCTAGTTGAGCTAAACGAATAAAAACAGTGCCTCCATCCGACGGCAATGGTCTTAAAAGTGTGTTGATTAAAGCTTCTGGTATATTTTTAATCAATTGCCAGAATGAACCTTGAATGGGCGTTAATTCATAGTAATTTCGACTTCCAGACATATCGTAAAACAGGAAATAAGTCGCTAATTTTGGTTTTAGAATGGAAGGTTTGAGTCGAAAATAGGGATCTGAGATAGATTCTTGAAAGTGAATTTGATCACTCGTTATTGTGACAGAATCTTTTTGGATGACAACAAAATCACGGTATTTGTTATCGATATACAGCATTTTGTTACCCACCTGGATGTAAACTCCTCCCCGAGCGACATTTTGAAAATCGATTTGCCGTTTGGTAAAAAAATCGAGTGGTTTGTTTCCCTTCAGATTAACAAGATACAACAATCCGAAAATGAAAACCATACCTATTGAAGCCACTTTCCATGGAGAAAATGCGTATTTTTTCACAAACCAATAAAACGCTAATGCAAGCGAAAAGAAAGCCAAAATATATGCTTTGAAAAGGAGTAAACTCGCAATTCCAACAACAAGAAAGATCCATTTCAGCTTGTTTGACCGCATGAACAAAGCCAATAAAGTCAAGCCTAAACCAAATAAAACAAACGGTTCTTTCAAGATTCCACTGCCCCAAAAAAGCGTATTGGGAAGCAAGTTCAACATCCAATAAATGGTTTTTTGTGAAAATCGCGTTGTTTGAAACATGATTTTGCTTAATGCAACAATTCCGATAAACGAGATTAAACTCATCACTCCAGCATGAAGGAAAGGATTACCTTGCGAAAAAAAATAAATGACTGTATTAAACCGCGTGACATTTTTTGCATCATTCAGCATTGTCATGCTACCAGCATCCCACGTGACAGATTCAGCCATGTATTGCTTCACCAAAGCTTCGGTTTCCCCAATTCCTGTAAAAAGTTTCCAAAATGCAGGTTGATCTAACCAAAACACCTCGTAAAGCATCTTACTTTGATCGATAGCATGACCCGCATCCATGGATAATTTTCCGTTCCCGTAATAAAATGTGTATACCCAAACAAAAGCGATTCCAGCCAGTAAACGCAAGGAAAAACCCATCGTCAAGGACTTAACATCCAATCCTGATTTTTGCCAATTCTTCGAGAGAATCAACCAAAAATAGGTTAAAATCAAAAACAGAGCGTATATCAACCAAGATGCGAACATGCGTGGTCAAATGTACAAAAATTGAAGGAATGAGGGATATTGAAAAACAAGTAAAGCCTAAACCCACCCGTTTTGAATGGCTTTCGAAACCAATTCAGTCGGTGAAGTACATGTTGCTTTTCGAAGAATGTTTTTTCGATGCGTATGAACAGTATGAATAGATGTATGCAATTGATCGGCAATTTCCTGTGAAGTTTTCCCTTCTACAATTAATTTTAAGACATCTTTCTCTCGCCTAGTAAACAATTGAACAGAAGGCAAAAAAGCGAGATTGTCTAATTCAACATCAAAAAAAGAAGGTTCACCATCCAAACCAATAAACGATAATCCCGAAGGTTGGTTATCTGTTTTGAGATGTGTAACATCCGTATGAACGCCTAAAACACGAATAACAGCACCCTTTTCATCGGTTTGAATCGTAGTCACTTGTTGGAGAATCCATTTATAGCTTCCGTCTTTGCATTTTAAGCGATAATCATAGCTCACTTTGTATTTCATCACTTTTTCAAGTTGAAGTTGCGTGAAAAATTCGGTTACTTTCTTTTCATGAGCAATGAAGAGATTTTTATCATCTGGATGAATGTTTTC
Source organism: uncultured Flavobacteriales bacterium (assembly GCA_964425255.1). GTDB lineage: Bacteria > Bacteroidota > Bacteroidia > Flavobacteriales_D > Crocinitomicaceae > CAYRMV01. The sequence goes on along the minus strand of CAYRMV010000049.1, from coordinate 4,253 downwards.
AAAAATATACTGTACAGAAAATTCAGAAACGTTCAATCCCAAAATCGTTTTCATAGAGTCACTGACAAAATCCATTTCTAAATTGGGAAGATGAAAAATGTAAAAATAATATTCCCCAACATGAAACAAATTAACAATGCGTTTATACATTTCCATTTCAAAGTTGGGAGGTACAGATCCATCGTTGTACTTGGCAATTTCATACCAAGTATGCTTCATGATGTCGAAATTGATTAGTGTCATTGCGTTCTAAAAAGTCGAATTATAAAACCAAAAATATAAAATTTGACAAAAAAACAGAACAAATACATCTTTCATCTAGCCGAAATATTCGAACAAAATCACTAGGAATAGGTATTTTTAAAAAGCTTAGAATGATTGATATTTGTTTTCGAAAACGAGCATAACAAATTGGGGAACTAAAACTACACGCTATATATGAACAAAGCTGATTTTAAGGAATTAATCCATTCTTTCCAAGAATTCGCTCAATTGTCTCAAAGAGGCAATAAATCAAAATCCACTATTGAGTCCAAACAGCGATTTGATTTGGAAAAACACCTTTCCATTTTTGGTTCGTTCGATCGTTATTTGTATGCAATTGCGGATGTCACCGAACTAAAAATCATTCAAGTTGGTGGTTCTTTTAAGGAAATGACAGGATATGAACCGGATGAATTCGAGAATAAGTCCTACCATAAACTTCTTAAAATTCATACCATTCGAGATTTAATTCGAGGTGCTATTGGTGGATCGAAATACTACAAATACCTGTATGCTCAACCTCCTGAAAATCGGATGTTTATCAAATCCAATCGGACGGTTGATATCAAACGCAAGGATGGAACCAAATTGCATTGTCTTGCACAAGGGATTCCTTTGGCTTTCAACGACAAGATGGAGCCGATTTATTTCTTGAATTTATTGACTGATTTGACCCACATAAAATTGGAAAAAACATATAGTCACTTCATTGTCGATGCTAGTAACCCTCAAAAAGTGAAAACAATTCCAATTCAGTTTTCGAAAAAAATTCACCCAAGTACCAAAAGTATTCTCACTAAATCGGAAATCAACATACTCAAATTACTTGCCAACGGAAACAGCAGCAAACAAATTGCCGATCAACTCAACATTAGTGAACACACCGTAAAAAATCACCGTAAAAACATGCTGCGAAAATACGATTGTACTTCCTCTGCCGAACTCGTTAAGAGAGCCTTAGCAGATGGTATCATCTAAAAAAATAACTACAAAGGGCTATTTTTTGTTCGATAACCACAGGGTAATTTTGTCATTAACCACAAATCATGAAAAAATGAGAAACGTAAAATTGACTTTTTTGTTTGTATGCCTTGGATTGCTGTCTACATCCTGCAACAAACAATTGCGTGAAACATCGTTGGAAGGTAGATGGAGACACGATGAGACAGGATTCGAAGTGAGTATTCTAGGAATTGAAACCAATAGTGGCGACGGCGGAAAAGGATTCGTAATGGCAACGGGCACCGCATTTCCAGAAGGCGCGATGGGTGGTCTTTGTATCAAAAACATTGAACTTCAAGAAAAAGGAGTTTGGACAGGAATTTACAGAACATACTTTCCATCAACGGGTTGGCAAGATTCCTATGAAGTAAGCATGTTCATGGAAGAACCTGACGAATTTACATTGGGTGGAGAGGTTTATCGGAAGATATAAATAACAACTACTTATGAGAAAACTATTATTTTTTGGGCTACTGATTCAATTTACGAATCATAGCCAGGTGATTGGTCAAACACTTACCCCCGGAATTTATGCAACAAGTCCTGATGCATCACCTACGACGTATGTTGAGCAGAAAGGTGATGCACTAAAAACTGTATATGCTGGTAAATATGAAACGAAATACAGTAAAAAGGAGGCTAATAAGTATGTTAGCGAATCTGGAGGAGGATATATTACGATCAATTCAGCGACTAGTTATACAATAACAAATAGTGAAGGTAAACAAGCAGTGATGTCCATGGTTTTGGACTTGCCATACATAGATAAATCACTGTTGCAAGCAATCGATTTACCTTCTGGAGGAAAAGGATACATTACTCAAAGTGTTCCTTTTGATATAACTGGTAACTATCAATTTGATGGCTCTGCTAAAGTCACAACTCAATTTAACCAAGATGGTACTGGCAAATATCAATATGCACTTAGTTCCAATGAAGCGGGTCAATTATTCACTATTCGATGGGGACTTTTATGCAATGACTCAGGTCAAATACTTGCTGGATATGGTAATGGAGTGGCATCTTACACGTTAATGATTTACACCACTAAATGGGAAGGTTTCAGTCTGCAATATGCACAAAGAATTGGCAGAATTGTCGTGAATAGAGATCGGTTTAAGGATTTGTGAGAAAATGAAAAGTAAAATTAGTGAGCCTAAATTTTACTTAAAACAGTATATAATTCACTTTAATCTTATGAAGCAAAAAATAATTTCTTTCACAATCTTTGTAGCATGTTTTTGTACTTGTTCTAATTTCGGTTTCAATCAAGAAAAATTTGAAATAGAATTCGATACAACTATGATTTCAATTATAAGTTCAAAAGAAACAGATGTTATTCTTGCTATTTCAGTAAATTTTGAAACTACAAGTAATAAAACTTGGCACAAACAAGAAATAATTCCTTTCATAAATTATGAACATACAACAATACCAAAAAGAAATTTTGAAATTTTAACTCAAAACATTACACTTGACTCATGTGAAAAATCAGGATCAAAAAATATTTTTTTTCGAATCAAAAAAGATACTCTGCATCAAGAAGGTCAAATTTATTTGTCATTAAAGATCAATGACGCATTAGGTAAAGAAATTACAGATAAATATGCTGGAAATAAAAATTTGATTATTAAAGTAGAATCATCAGTTAAACTAAAAAAAGGTTATGAGTATCTTGGCTATATAGGTACAAATTTTGATTTGGTTGAAGGTATAAAAGCTAAAAATTTCTTTTTCGCTACAAACATACTTTCGCAACCAAGAAAAAATACTCGAATTGGTTTTTATTTGAGTTTATATGGAAATCGAGCTATGACTATGACAGATTCAAGTAGAATAAGATCATATGTAACTAAACAACAAGTTTTAACTGACTCTACATATTTATCTTTAAGAGACTATTACCGCGTAAAAAACACACGAAGTACTGATAATATAGGAGCTTATGTCAGTCCATTAATCCCACTGGGGTCATTGTCAAAAAATTCAAACGCAACACAAGTTTACTATTCCCCCTCACTTGAATTTGTATGGAGAAGAACTGTTTTAACATCCGATTTTTCATTTTTAAAAAGTGATTCTTCAAATATGACTGGTTCACCATTAAATCTAAATCCTATAAACACACCATCAAGTACTTCAATCAATTTAAATGAATATTCGTTCAATGCTGGAATTATTGGTTTTTTCTTAATTCATGAAAATGATCGCATCAGTGTTCGCGTTCATGGCTCAGTTGGATATACATCAAATTTTTACTATGATCTAACACAACCAACTGGTTATGGGGAAAAAGGTGTCGAAGATATTTTTTTTAGTGGCAGAGCATGGATTACAGAACCTGTAACAGGTATAACATTACAAGCTGAAGTTACCAACACTCAAAAAATGCCCCGCCCATTTTACATTGTAACACTTTCAAAAGCATTCACTTTCGGTGAATTAGGTAAGTTCTTTCAACCATTAACATCAAAATAAATAATCACTATCAAATTAAAAACCATGAAAAAACACTCCTTTCTATTATTAATCCTAGCATGCCTTGCGCAAATGGCATTTGCTACACCACCACAAAACCCAAATATGGTTTTCGTAAAAGGAGGTTCATTCATTATGGGTAATGGTGCAGAAGATAAAAAATGGGCACATGCCGAAACAGTAGCTGATTTTAGCATGAGCCGCCACGAAGTAACCGTTGGCGAATACAAAACTTTTTGCACCGCCACCAACAGAGCCATGCCCGAAGCACCCTATTGGGGTTGGAACGACCAACACCCTATAGTAAATGTTTCTTACAATGATGCGATTGCCTATTGCCAATGGTTGAGTAAAACTTTGGGCGTTACTTACCGCTTGCCCACCGAAGCCGAATGGGAATTTGCAGCCAACGGAGGTACACAATCCAAAGGCTATACCTATGCCGGTGGCAACGACATCAACCAAGTGGCGTGGTATTACAAAAATGCCAACTACCAAATGCAAGCCGT
>CAYRMV010000048.1:0-21333 GCA_964425255.1 uncultured Flavobacteriales bacterium | reverse complement strand
TGCAACAAGCAAGAGAATTGTGTACAAAATATCATTCCCTTTTTATAGCAGACGAAGTTCAAACTGGAATTGCACGCACAGGGAGTTTGTTAGCTGTTTGTGGAAATTGTACGTGTGAGAAATCATGTGAAAAGCAAGCTACGTATGCAAAACCCGATATTTTAATTCTTGGAAAAGCGTTATCTGGTGGTGTTTATCCTGTTTCAGCTGTGTTGGCAAATGATGACATCATGATGGTAATCAAACCAGGACAACATGGTTCAACATTTGGAGGAAATCCGATTGCAGCGAAAGTGGCAGTTGCTGCTTTAGAAGTAATTAACGAGGAGAATTTAATTCAAAATGCTCGTAAATTGGGTCATATTTTCCGCACGGAGATGCAACGAATTATTGATTCGACTGATTTGGTGTTGAAAGTTAGAGGTAAAGGATTATTGAATGCAATCATTGTGAATGATACGCCCGATAGTAAAACCGCTTGGAATCTATGCGTTGCGATGAAAGAAAACGGTTTACTTGCCAAACCAACACATGGAAACATCATTCGATTTGCGCCACCATTGGTTATGACAGAAGAACAATTGATGGAATGTGTTGCTATCATTGAAAAAACCATTCGCGAATTCAAAAAATAAAAATCATAGTGCTTATTATTGACTTTACCAGTATTTTGTTATTTGAATCAAAAGTAATTGATTTTCAGACTTCCCCCTTTAGAGGGGGACCGAGGGGGAGGATAACAAATCCTTCTTAAACACTGATAATCAATATTATTATTAATTTACTGGTAAAGTTCACGACAAGCATTAAAATCATAAAACAAAAAAACCTCGGATTTTCCGAGGTTTTTTTATGCTATTTATGTTCGTATTATGCATTAACAAAGGTTCCAAACTCTTTGACAATCAATTCTGCCAATTCAGTTCCAATTCGATCTTGTGCTTCTGAAGTTGCTGCACCAATGTGAGGTGTACACGCAATCTTCGGGTGACTCAACAAAGCTTTGTTTGGATTGGGTTCGTTTTCAAACACATCCAATGCAGCAAAAGCAACTTTACCTGAATCCAACGCATCAATTAAAGCTAATTCATCGATGACACCACCGCGAGCAGCATTGATTAAACGTACACCTTTTTTCATTTGATCAAACATGGCAGCACCTAAAACAGCACTTCCGTCAGCTTGTTTGGGAACATGCAATGAAATGTAATCCATTTCACCGATTACTTCACTTAATTTCGTGTGCGTTTGGATTTTTACATCGACAATTTGATTTCCAACAGGAACAGGAATCGATGCTTCATAACTTTTTTGATCAACTGCAATAACATTCATTCCACATCCAAATGCATACGAAGCAAGGGATTGTCCAATTCGACCGAATCCTACAATTCCAAGTGTTTTTCCACGAAGTTCAACCCCTTTTCCATAATTTTTTTTCAAGGTACTGAAATCACCCGTTTCTATGTTTTTGAAAGAATCATTTAAAAAGCGAGAAATCGAGAACATGTGTCCCATTACCAATTCAGCAACTGATTGAGAAGAAGAAGCTGGGGTATTAATCACAATTCGACCATTTTCACGGGCATAAGCAACATCAATATTGTCCATACCAACACCGCCACGACCAATTAATTTTAATCCTGGACAAGCGTCAATCATTTCTTTCCGAACCGTTGTTGCACTTCGAACCAAAACAATTTCAATCTGGTTTTCATTTACATAATGAATCAAGTCTTCTTGGTTTACCTTATCGGTAATTACTTGGTAACCTGAATTTTCTAAAGCAATTTTTCCTGCTTCTGAAATTCCGTCGTTTGCTAAAATTTTCATTATTTTCGACTTAATTATCCGTTTACTCGGGTGAATTCTTTCATTACATCTACCAAAACTTGAACACTTGATAAAGGCAAAGCATTGTACATAGAAGCTCTGTATCCACCTGTTGATCGGTGACCAGGAAGACCAACGATATCAGCACCTTTCCACGCTTTGTCAAACGCTTCAGTCAAAGATTCATTTGTCAAACGGAAAGTGACATTCATTTTAGAACGATCTTCCACAGCAACATTCCCTTCAAACAAAGGATTTGAATCGATTTCGCTGTAAAGCAAAGCTGCTTTCGCATTGTTTTCTTGTTCTTTTGCTTTCACTCCGCCATTCGCAATCAAATCACGCAGATTCAACATCGCAACATATACAGAAAATACAGGAGGAGTGTTCATCATGGATTCTTTTTCAACATGTTGTTTCAAATCCAAGTAAGTTGGCATGAAAGGAGAAGTTGACTTACCCAAAACTTCATCTTTAACGATGTAAAGAGTAGCACCAGCAGGGCCTAAATTCTTCTGTGCACCAGCATAGATTAAATCAAAATCTGCCACATTAATTTCTTTCGAAAAAATATCCGAAGACATATCGCAAACTAGAGGCAAACTTGTTTGTGGAAAAGCGTGGAATTGAGTTCCGTAGATTGTGTTATTTGAAGTGAAATGAATATAATCCAAACCGCTAGTTGGAATTTCAAATCCTTTCGGAATATAGGAGAAATTTTTATCCTCTGAAGATGCTAATAATTGAACATCAACTCCAACTTTTTTTGCTTCTTTGATTGCACCACTTGCCCAAGTACCTGTGTTGATATAACCTGCTTTTTTGTTATCACGCATCATATTTAAAGCAGCGATAGTAAAGCCCAATGTAGCACCACCTTGAAGATAAGCCACAGAATATCCATCTGGAACATTTAATGCTTTTTTCACTAAATCCAATGCTTCATCCATTACGGCAACATAATCTTTGTGTCTGTGTGATACTTCAAGGATGGATAACCCGTTGAAATCGAGAACTGCATCAGCAGCTTGTTTAAAAACTTCTTGAGGCAAAATACACGGCCCCGCTCCGAAATTGTGTTTCATGGTTTTTTATTTTTTTGTATTCATGGACAATTCTTATGCAAAGTTGCTAATTAATTTCGGATAGCTACAAGAAACTTTCGTTGTTTTCAAGAAAGTAATTCACATTCATTCGTGAAAACCTAAAACATTCTTTACTTGCATAAAAAAAGCCGCTCAAAGGCGACTTTCCGATATTATTCAGCAACTTTTTTTGTACTTGCTTTTTTGGCTGGTGCTTTCTTTGGTTTTTCAGCAACTGGTTTTTCAATTACAACATCGACTTTTTTGGTCGAAACATGCGTCGTGGTCTTTTTTTGACGGGTATTTCCGTAAGAACCCATTGCTCTTTTACCTTTTCCTGTTTTTTTATCGCCTTTTCCCATTTGCGTCAATTTAAAGTTTAACCGATTGATTTTCCCAAATTTAATGATCTGTTTTTAAAAAACAAGTAGATTTTTGAAAAATTATCAATTGCAAGTAAAATATTCATTTACAAACGATCTAATGGTGTTTTGATTCCATCAATCAACGAATAACAAGCCAATTTATCTTTGAATACACTTGTTTTAAATATGGATTTGTTACACAACATGCGAACACAATCTCTAACACCTTCAACAATAGACGGATGTGGGTGAATCAACTCGGTTAAAACATCGACAGTCATGTTTAGTTTGATCATCAATCCAATGGCTTGAATTGCGGAAGAAGCATGTTCACCAACGGCACGCATTCCTAAGATTTTCATTTCTTTTTCATTGGAAACAATCAACTTAAAGAATCCTTCAGGTTTGCGCATGGCAATCGACCGTGCAATCAATGAATAGTCGATTTTCACTACTTTAACAGGAATGTTTTTTGCTACACAATCTTGCTCATTCAGTCCAACAGATGCTACTTCGGGATTTAAAAACATGATCGTGCAAACATTGTCATAGCTAATTCGATCGCACTTTTCGGAATACATTCTTCGAACTGCGTGTCGGCCTTCAATTTCCCCCATATTCACTAACGCAATCCTACCTGAAACATCACCAGCTGCATAAATGTTGGGGACATTTGTTTGAGTATCATCATCACCAATATGGACGCCACGCTTGGAAAGCAAAACACCCGCTTTTTCTAATTGTAAGGTTTCATGATTGGGAATTCTTCCAACCGACAACAAAGCTTTTTCCACACGAATCACCTCGTTTGGTTTATCTGGATAGGAGAGTTCGTATTCTACTTCATCGTTCACTTTTTCCAATCGAACAAGCGAAGCCTGATGATGAATAACAACTCCTTTCGATTCCATTTTATTTGAAATCAATTGAGAAATATCTTCATCTTCAAAAGGTAAAATACGATCTTGTCGGTCGATGATATGCACTTTTGTTTTCCCGAAATCAGCAAAAATCGTTGCGTATTCACAACCAATCACACCCGCACCAACAATAACCAAACTTTTGGGATAATCATCAATGTGCTCAATACCATCACTTGTTAAAATCACTTTTTCATCGACCTGAATATTTGGCAATGGCCTAGGTCTACTTCCTGTTGCAATTACGATGTTTTCTCCATAAACTATATGCGTTTTTTCTTCATCAACAACTTGTATTTCGTGCTGATTTAAAAATGAAGCGTCACCGCGCAAATAGGTGAAATCGGTATGAGCATCCTCATTTTGTAATAGTTTTATGTGCGTAGAATATTGAATTTTTCGTTCAAAAACAGCTTCTTCGATTGTTTTTTGTACCGTTTTCCATGGAATTTCATATCGATTCTCATTCGATTGCGTAATCGTTTCGTTGATTTCAGCAACTTTGGAAGAAAGTTCCCACATCGTTTTGGAAGAAAGTGCTCCATTAAATATTCCTGCACCACCGACTTTATGTCGTTCAATCAAACAGACTTTTTTATCAAAATCCAAACCTCTCATTGCGGCTGCATAGCCCGCAGGACCAGCCCCAATCACAACCAAATCAAACTTTTCCATCGTCAATACTTCCGATAAAAGTAATCAAAAGTATACGATTTAGAGAAAGAATATATTGTTTTTTTACATAAAAAAGAATGCGGCTCTCGAAAGATTCAAGAACCGCATTTTTAGTCGCTATTGCGTTTATTGTTCAATTTCTTCCAATTCACTAATCGGCTTTCGGAAGATAATTTTTCCATCAAAAATATCCATTACAACGGTGTAATTTGGATCAATTGTTCCACCTAAAATGGCTTTCGACAATTCATTCAATACACTTCGTTGAATGACACGTTTCACTGGTCTTGCTCCGAAGTGAGGGTCGTAACCTGTTTCTGCAATCCAATCAAATGCGTCTTCTTTGATGTGCAAATGAATGTCTTTCTCTAACAATTTCTGTCTCAATTGATTCATTTGAATTTCAACAATTCGTCGCACATCCGATTTCGAAAGAGGAGTAAACATGATTGTTTCATCAATTCGATTCAAAAACTCTGGACGAATCGTTTGTTTCAACAAATCAAGGACTTGCATTTTTGCTTTTTCAGCAATTTGGTGGATGTTTTTACCATCTGCATCGTCAAATGCATCCTGAATTAAATGTGAACCTAAATTCGAGGTCATGATGATGATGGTATTTTTGAAATTCACTACACGACCTTTATTATCCGTCAAGCGACCATCATCCAACACCTGCAGCAAAATATTAAATACATCAGGATGCGCTTTTTCAATTTCATCCAATAAAACAATTGAATAGGGCTTTCTTCGTACAGCTTCTGTTAACTGACCCCCTTCATCATAGCCAACATATCCCGGAGGCGCTCCAACCAAACGACTCACAGCATGTTTTTCTTGGTATTCAGACATATCAATTCGGGTCATGGCATTTTCATCGTTGAACAAATACTCCGCCAGCGCTTTTGCTAACTCTGTTTTTCCAACACCTGTTGTGCCCAAAAAGATAAACGAACCAATTGGTCTTTTCGCATCTTGCAAACCCGCTCGACTTCTACGAACAGCATCCGAAAGAGCTTCAATAGCTTCCGTTTGTCCAACAACACGCTTTCCTAATTCATCTTCTAAACGAAGTAATTTGGAAACTTCTGATTCAATCATTTTAGAAACTGGAATCCCTGTCCATTTCGAAACAACATCGGCAATTTCTTCTGTTTCCACTTCCTCTTTAATCATTTTGGATCTAGCTTGCATTTCAGCTAGTGTAGCTTTTGCCACTTCCAATTGATTTTCAGTTTCTTTGATCTTTCCATATCGAATCTCTGCTACTTTGCCATAATCGCCGATGCGTTCTGCTGCATCTGCTTCAAGTTTGAGATTTTCAATGGCTTCTTTGTGCTTTTGAATCGAATCAACCACATCGCGTTCTGCTTGCCATTTTGCTTTAAACGCATCTCGTTGTTGAATCAAATTAGCGAGCTCCTTCGAAATCCCTTCTAATTTTTTCTCATCATTCTCCCGTTGAATTGCTGCTTTTTCAATTTCTAATTGTAAAATTTTTCGTTCCAACTCATCCAACTCTTCGGGTTTTGAATTGATTTCCATACGAAGTTTTGATGCAGCTTCATCAATTAAATCAATCGCTTTATCAGGCAAATGGCGTTCAGTGATATATCTTTGAGACAATTCAACTGCTGCAATTATCGCTGCATCCTTGATAACAACTTTGTGGTGATTTTCGTATTTTTCTTTGATTCCGCGTAGAATTGAAATAGCATCTTCCGTGCTTGGCTCATCGACTAAAACTGTTTGAAAACGACGAACCAAAGCCTTATCTTTCTCAAAATATTTTTGATATTCATTCAAAGTGGTTGCACCAACTGCTCTCAATTCACCTCGTGCCAAAGCAGGTTTTAGAATGTTTGCCGCATCCATTGCACCATCACCACCGCCAGCACCAACTAAGGTGTGAATTTCATCTATGAATAGAATAATTTCACCATCTGCATCGATCACTTCTTTGATAACAGCTTTCAATCGTTCTTCAAACTCTCCTTTGTATTTCGCACCAGCGACCAAAGCTCCCATATCCAACGAATATACTTTCTTTGTTTTCAGATTTTCTGGAACATCCCCACTGATAATTCGGTGAGCTAAGCCCTCAGCAATGGCTGTTTTACCAACACCTGGTTCACCGATGAGAATCGGATTATTTTTTGTTCGTCTAGTAAGGATTTGTAAAACACGTCTAATTTCATCATCCCGACCAATGACAGGATCTAATTTTCCTTTCTCAGCAAGTTCATTTAAATTTTTAGCATATTTTTCCAACGATTTATACGTTCCTTCTTGGCTGTTGGAAGTTACATTTTGTCCGTTTCTTAAATCCATGATAGCTTGTTTTAGTTGTTTTTGTGAAACATGTTGATCTTTAAAAATTTGTCCAATTGAATCAGTTGCATGTAAAAGAGAATACAACAATAGCTCAATCGAAACAAATTCATCTCCAAAATTTTTCAATTCAGAAAGTGCATAAGTCAAGACCCGATGAGCTGATTGGGCAAGATGAAGTTGTCCGCCTGTAACTTTGGGATACGTTTTAATAATACGGTCAACAACTTGCTCAACCGTGTTTGATTTAATTCCCAATTTGGTGAATAGATAAGGTACTACATCTTGATCTACCAGAAAAATTCCTTTTAATATATGTCCCGTTTCGATTGCACCATGACCTTCTTTCTCAGCAATTAGTTGCGCTTGCTGAATGGCTTCTTGTGATTTAATGGTGAATTTATTGAAATCCATGATTTATAATTTTTAATCTTTTTTTCTTGTATCAATTTTATATCCAATCCTGAAAAACAGTTGAATTTCGGAAATTTTGTCATTTAAACCAAATCCAAACTGTCATTTTGTCCTAGTGATAACATGATTTATTGAAATTGTTAATCAAATTTATTTGTAACTTTTGTTGAAAACTCACGTAATACTGTTCATAACTTGAACGATTATGCGAAATTGGTTAGTAGTTAGTGCAGTATTATCAATTGGTTTTCAATCATTTTCATTTGAAAACAATAAGAAATACACCCAAGAAGAGTATGTTTCCATGTGGAAAGATATTGCAATTCAACAAATGGCAGACTATAAAATTCCAGCTTCAATCACCTTGGCTCAAGGAATTTTAGAAAGCGGATATGGAAATTCTGTTTTAGCTCAGAAAGCAAATAATCACTTTGGAATCAAATGTCACGATTGGAAAGGAGCAACGATTTATTTGGATGATGACAAAGCAAATGAATGTTTTCGCAGCTATGACAATGCATCTGAATCGTACAAAGACCATAGTTTGTTTTTGACTTCCCGTTCACGTTATGCCGGTTTGTTTTCCTATCAAGTTACGGATTACAAAAATTGGGCACAAGGTTTAAAAGATGCGGGATATGCCACCAATCCAAAATACCCACAATTGTTGGTTGATTTGATCGAACGATTGAAATTGCACGAATTTGATCAAGCAGGAAAAACAGCAAAACCAATGGATGTTTTAATCAAAAAGGAAGAAGTAAAAACGCACAAAGAAAAAAAATCAGCAAAAACAAAAAATGCTAAAACGAAAAAAAACAATAAATCCATCAAGTTGACTTTATCCCAAACAAGTTTAAAATCAACAAATGGTAAACACACAGTTTTAATTCACAAAAATAAAATTTCATACATCGTTGCTAAAAAAGGAGATACATTCTATCAAATAGCACAGGAATTTGATATTGCCATGTGGCAGTTGTATCGATACAATGATTTTGGTGACAAAAAAGATGTACTTGTAGAAGGGGATATAATTTACCTTCAACCTAAAAAGAATAAATCGAAAACAGATGTGGTTTTTACCGTTGATTCGCCAATAACACTTCGTCAGATATCACAAAATGAAGGCATTAAATTAGCTTCTTTGTTGGAGCGAAACCCAATTTCTTCTCCGGACGAACTTTTGTCAAAAGGAGAAAAAGTATCCCTAAAATAGTCTCGATAGACGTAGTTAGGGTTTTTAGTTTGTTGTTGTTTGTTTGAAAAGCATTTCTTCGGAAATGCTTTTCTTTTTGTTTAGGAATACAATAATTAATTATATTTGCTCTAGTTGAAAAAGATAACGAAAATGAATATTTTTCAACTTTGAACACCAATAACAAACACGAATGTCATGAAGCCATCTACGGAACTCTTCAAATTAGTGAAATCATTGACAAAATCGGAAAAGCGATTTTTTAAATTATCTTCTTCACTTCAATCTGGTGAGAAAAATTATTTGAAGATTTTTGATGCCATAGAAAAGCAAGATGAATACGATGAGGAAGCCTTGAAAGAAGAATTCAAAAGCGAAACCTTTGTGAAACATCTTCCTTCCGAGAAAAATCATTTATACAAGTTGATTCTTAAAAGTTTACGCTCTTTTTACAGCGAACAATCTATTAGTAGTCAACTCAAACAAGAAATCAAAAATGTTGAAATTTTATACAACAAAGCATTATACAAAGAATGCGAGAAATTTGTCAGTCGCGCAAAAGAAATTGCGGCTAATTATGAAAAATTCTACTATTGGTATGAACTAATTTCTTGGCAGAAAAAATTACTCGAAGAAGCATATGAAGAAGGAGAATTCTCTACCAATTTAGACGATTTGATAGAAGAAGAAGAAATGGTTATTGCGAAATTGAGAAACCTCGCTGAGTACCAAGTAATCTATTCAAAAATTAATTTGATCTTCCGTAGTGGAGGTTTTACGCGAAATGAAAAAGAAAGACAAATTGTTGCTGACATTGCCGATTACCATTTAATCAAAGGGAAAAACACGGCATTATCGACCAAAGCAGCCTCAATTTGTTATTACATCAAAGGTTTGTGTGCTGCAACCACGCGGAATTACCAAGATAGTTTCCAATTTTTCAATCGTACAAAGGAAATCTTGGACAACAATCCAAAAATAAAAATGGATTCACAGCAACGCTATGTGATGACTTTATTGCACTTACTTCGCTGTTACATCGATAACAACGACTTCGAACAAGCTAAAACTTTAATTGCAGAAATCCGTGAATTAGGCGAAAAAAAAGGATTTAATACAACGGATGTCAAAGTGCGGATTTTTGCCAATACGTACAACCAAGAATTGGATTTGTTACATAAAAAAGGAGAATTCCAAAAAGCAGTTGAATTGTTGATACACATTGATGCGGGCAAAGAACTGTATGAAGACAAAATCAGCAAAGAGCAAGAAGTTCGTTTTTTATACAACAAAGCGTACAGTTATTTTGGAATCGGTGAATACAAAAAAGCATTGAGTTTTCTAAACGAAGTACTAAATGACAATGAGCAAAACTTAAGGCAAGACATTTACAGTTTCAGTCGTTTGTTGAACTTAGTAATTCATTATGAATTAGAAAATTACGACTTTTTAGAATATGTGATTAAATCCACCAACCGTTATTTATCCAAATATGAAAGAGATTATCGTATTGAAGACGTGATAGTCAAATATATGCGTAAACTTTCCAAGGCTTCTTCGATGATTAACACACAAGAAATATTCGAAGCGATGAAAGAAGAAATGGATGAATTAATGAAAGACCATCAAGAGCGTGTGGTACTCGAGTTTTTCCATATTACTGCTTGGATTGATTCTAAAATTCAACGAATCGCATTCGCGGAAGCTGTCAAAAAACAAGTTGATTAAACTTTTCCTGCTTTTATGCTGTCCAAGGGTAAAACTGTTTCATAGTAATTGGTAGTTAGGAGATTGAATTCAGGTTTCAAATTGAATACACGTTTTCCGTTTCCTTGGTAAATTGGTAAATCAACTTTTGTGATTTCAACTTGTTAACAATTTTAAACAAATTAAGGACAATTTAAGGAAAGTTATCCTCAAAATCACCTTGCTTTCTGCGATGCAATGTGTAATTTTGCACGGATTTTTATTGAACCAAAAGCATGGAAAAAATAGCAAAAAGTCTCCTTTCAATGCGTATGATGGCCTTGGCGATGATCGTATTTTTAGTAGCAATCGGTTGGGCAACCATACTAGAATCGAAATACGATATTCAAACAGCCAAAATATTGATTTACAATGCAAAATGGTTTGAAATCCTACTTGCTTTTTTAACGATCAACCTGATTGCCAATATTTTTCGATACAAAATGTTTAGTCGAGAAAAAATGGCACTTTTGGCTTTTCACCTTTCATTTATTTTCATCATTATTGGTGCATGGACCACGCGTTATTTTGGTTTTGAAGGATTAATGCTCGTTCGTGAAGGTACTTCTTCCAATTTTATTTATGCTTCCGATCCCCATTTTTGGTTCAAAATCAATGACGGCAAAATGCAGTACGAATGGCAAACCAAGAAGTTTATGTCGGAAGAAACAAATAATTATTTCGACCACGAAGTTTCGTTTCCTGGACACAAAACTCCAATTAAAATTGAATATGTTGGTTTCAAAAAGAAACAAATCGATTCATTGATTATTGATAAAAAAATCAAAACAGGCGTACTTGATATCGTTACAGAAGGTAAAAAATCGAATTACGTTGGCCCTAATGGATTTACCATGATTGGTGATTTGGCACTTTCCTACGAGAAAAAAAATGCCATGCCGGGTATTGAGGTTTTCAAAAAGAATGGAAAATTCATGATGATTTCTAAAATCCCCATGAAATATTTACCCATGGATCAAATGATTGCTTACCGCCAAAGTGGGGCAGAAGTACCTGATTCGATGTACAAAGATGTTCCAAGTGATTCATTGGTTCCATTCCAAATTCGTACTTTATACATGGTAAATGGAAGTCAATTTGTATTTAATCGTGAAATCCCGAACGCTGAAATGAGAAAGATTTCCTCTGGAAAAAAAGATGTTGGAATGGATATTTTGACACTAAAAATTACGGATGGAAAACAGTCTAAAATAGTTGATTTGGAAGGAGGGATTAGCGCAATCCCATCGCATGAAACCTTTGAATTCAATGGTTTGGTGTACGAAATGGAATATGGATCAACAAAAATCAACTTACCTTTCTCGATTGCTTGCCGTGATTTCCAATTAGACAAATATCCTGGTTCTGAAGTTGCTTCATCGTTTGCTTCTGAAGTGACAGTCATTGATCCGAAAAACAACGTAAAAAAAGACCAACGTATTTTCATGAACAATGTGATGGATTATGGTGGTTATCGTTTTTTCCAGTCATCTTATGATTTAGATAATCCACAAACACCTGAAAACGAAGAAGGAACACGTTTAAGTGTAAATTATGATTTTTGGGGAACCAACATCACCTATTTCGGATACTTATTGATGTCCATTGGAATGATTTTATCCCTTTTCGCTCCTGCAGGTCGATTCAGAGAATTGATCGAAAGTCTCGCTAAATCCAACAAACGAGGGATGAAAACCTTGAGTATGTTGTTGATTTTTTCATTGGCAACTCAAAGTAGTTTTTCTCAAGAAAACCAAGTACCAACTCAGGAAACGCATGAACATCATGAACACGACGGACATGATCATGATCACGATCACGACCATGAAATGCATGATCACAATCATCAGGAAGCGAACGCAGCTCCAGTTGCAAAAGAAAAGCCACAAGCTCGTTTTATTTCGAAAAAACATGCAGATGAATTAGCAAGTTTACTCGTTCAAGATTATGACGGACGAATTGTTCCATTCCATACACTTGCAGATAAATTGTTGCGTAAAATCTATGGTAGTCAAACTTACGAAGACAAAAATGCGGTTCAAACTGTCATGAGTATGTTGATGTATCCAGATTATTGGGATGAAGTTAAAATCATCTCTGTTCCAATGGCCGTGCGTGAACAATTGAAATTAGGAAAATATGCTAGTTTTCAAGACTTGAATGATCCGGGTACAACTTCATTCAAATGGATGAAGGAATACAACGAAGCACACAACAAATTAGAATCAAAACGTGGAGAATTTGACAAAAAAATCATCAAATTAGTTGAAGATAATCAAGTTTTTATTTCCTTACTTTCTTGGGATTATTTCCGGATTTTACCTATTCGTGGTGATGCCAACCAAACGTGGGTTTCACCGATGCGCGGAGGAATCCATCCAAAAGATAGTTTGATGATGCCAACAACGTTCCAATACTTGGCTTTGATGCATGAAGCATCGGAAAAAGGGAATTGGGGTACAGCGAATGATTTACTGAACAATATCAAGAAATTCCAACGTGAAGTAGGAGCAAAGGTTGTCCCATCAGAGACTCACGTTAAGATGGAAATCTCTTACAATAAAATGAACATTTTCAAAAACGCTTCCAAAGTGTATTTAGCGTTTGGATTCGTTTTATTGGTGATGTATTTTATACAATTGTTGTCGAGTAAAGACAAACCATCAAAACCATTTAACCTTATACGCAAAATCATCATTGCTTTGGTGATAATCGTTTTCGTTTACCATGGAATAGGTTTAGGAATGCGTTGGTATATTTCAGGTCACGCACCTTGGAGCAATGGTTATGAAGCGATTGTGTTTATTGCATGGGGAACGGTTTTGTTTGGTATCTTGTTGATGCGCTTCCATCAAGTGATTCTTGGAGCAGCAGCAATTTTAGCCTTTTTCATGATTTTTGTTTCCGAGTTGAATTTACTTGATCCCGAAATTACTCCACTTCAACCTGTACTCAAATCCTATTGGTTAATGATTCACGTGGCAATTATCACCACTAGTTATGCAGCATTGGGGTTATCAGCTATCTTAAGCTTGGTAAATTTAGTTTTGTATATCGTTCGTGGAAAAATACAAAATACAAAACTAACCTTGAACATTAACCAAATCTCCTATGTTTCCGAAATGGTAATGACAATTGGATTATTCATGTTGACAATCGGAACTTTCTTAGGCGGAATTTGGGCAAACGAATCTTGGGGTCGCTATTGGGGCTGGGATCCAAAAGAAACGTGGGCATTGGTTTCCGTTTTGGTTTACGCCGTGATTTTACATTTCCGATTTATCCCGGGGATGAAAGGGAAATTCCTTTTCAATGCGGCTGCATTTTGGGGATTCTCAGCCATTTTGTTCACGTTCTTTGGTGTCAATTTCTATTTAGTCGGCTTACATTCGTATGCGCAAGGAGATGGATTGGCTGAGTTTCCAAATTGGATTATTTATACCATTCTCATTTTTGCTCTTTTTACAGCGGTTTCAGCTTGGCTCAATCATTCATACAAGAAAAACTTGACAAATGAAATTAACTGATTTTTCCATTTCATTGTTAAACGGCCAACCTTTGGATTGGTCGCTATTTGCAGGTAAGAAAGTCATGCTTGTGAATACTGCTTCCGAATGTGGTTTGACGCCTCAATACGAAGCACTTCAAGAGTTGTATAATCATTTTCATGATCAAAATTTTACTATAATCGGATTTCCTTGCAATGATTTCGGTGCGCAAGAACCTGGAAATGCTGTTGAAATTGAATCATTTTGCACCAAAAACTATGGTGTTACTTTTCCATTAACAGAAAAAATTCAGGTAAAAGGAGTGGAAGCTCATCCAATTTACCAATGGTTGTGTGAAACGATGCAAACCGAGGTAACTTGGAATTTTCAGAAGTTTTTAATCGATGAAAAGGGACAAGTTTTCAAATCATTAGCGCCAACAACTTTGCCCAATGATCCTGAAATTCTAGATTGGATTCAAAATAAAACGAAATGAACGTAGATATTTTAGCTTTTGGAGCTCACCCCGATGATGTGGAACTTTCAGCATCAGGTACCATTTTGAAAAGTATTTCGCAAGGGAAATCGGTTGCTATTGTCGATTTAACACAAGGGGAGCTAGGCTCTCGAGGAACCATTGAAACGCGGTATGAAGAAGCTGCAAAAGCATCTGATATTCTAGGAATTAAAGCGAGACATAACCTAAAAATGGAAGATGGCTTTTTCCAACACAATGAAGAAAACATCTTAAAAATTGTCGAGCAAATTCGTCGTTTCCGTCCAAAAATTGTCTTAGCAAATGCAATTACAGACAGACATACTGATCATGGAAAAGGAAGTAAAATTGTTTCCGAAGCCTGTTTTTTAGCTGGTTTAAGACGAATAGAAACTTCGTGGGAAGGTCAAACGCAAGATGCTTTTCGTCCGGAAGCTGTTTATCATTACATTCAAGATCGCTTTATCAAGCCAGATTTTGTTGTGGATGTAAGTGAATTCGTTCCACAAAAAATTGCATCCATTAAAGCGTATAAAACACAGTTTTACGATCCTTCCTCCAACGAACCTCAAACACCCATCTCTGGGGAAGATTTCATTGATTTTATCCTTGGCCGAATGAAAGAAATGGGGAGACCAATCGGAGCAAAATATGCGGAAGGATTTACCGTTGAACGATTTATCGGAGTGGAAGATTTATTTGCATTGAAATGATTTTATTTCGTATCTTAGAATAAAACCATAAATAACATTTCCGTGATAGTTCAACCCATTTTACTGAAAAACAAAGTATTTCAAGATTACATTTTCCATTATACAACCAAAAAAGTACGCGATCGATGGAATGACAATTCCATCCTTTCTTTAACTGTTGGTAATGGAACAATATCCGCAAGAGTAAAAGGTTCACAAACCTATTCTGTAGAAATCAAATTCACAGATACTAAAGTTAAACATGCCGTTTGTACTTGTCCCTTTGATCATGGTCCCGCATGCAAACACATTGTACACGTATTGATAAATGCGGACGAAGTGATTGATGAGGAAAGTAAAATTGAACCCATTGTTCAACCTGTTTCAGCTTTAAAAAAATTGGATCAAAACACCTTTATTTTAGAGCAATTTACCTGGGATAAACTTGATTTACCTTATTTATTTAGAAATTCTGAACTACTTCAACCTGGTTATTTGTCCAATATTCGATATGTTGAAGTTGATTCTATAGATATTAATCTAGGGAAATTCAATTGCCAGAATCGCTATCCAGCTGTCAAGGTTGAGGTTGAAAAAATGGATGAAGAAACTGTTCATGTAACGTGTGTGTGTTCAGAAAAAAAAACCAAACTGTGTTCACACATGGTTCTTACACTTTGGGCAATCAAAGAGATACAAGAATACCGTTTGTTCTTTGAACCTGAACTAAACAACAAACTAATTAGCAGGGAATTAAAAATACGGAATTTAGAAGATACTCCTGAAAATAGAGATTTATTTTATTGGGATTTTGATGCATATAACAAGCTCGTTTTTATTCCCAAAAAGAAAGGATTAATTCTATTTGATGAAGAAACTAAACCATCTGTCCAATTTCAATTAATTCCTGTTCAATACCCTACGTTCCAAATCAAGAAGAATGAATCCATGGATTTTTTGGTTTTTTCAAATCAAAGTAGAAATTCTTCTCTCTTAATCGAGTGGTTTCATTCCTTAAAATCGAAACAAGATAAACCGAAAAATCCATTCGGAATTAGAGATGTTTCATCCTTGATGTTACGAGCAAAAACCTTGGATGAAGCTCGCTTTTACGGTGCGGTTAGTCAATTTGAAAATTCATTTTATGAAATCGATTTTAAGCTAAGATTGGATGCTCTAATTGAAATTGCTAAAAATCCACTTCAAATCCCTTTCTATAGGTTAGACACTTCGGTTTCCGAACGAGTAATGCCCAAATCGATCAAGGAATTTCGCATGGAAAATGTTCCAATTGAATTGGAGTTACAAGTCGATATCAAAGAAGGACTATTTGCCATTTCACTTCAAGTTTCCATTCTCGGAAAAATGCTGGATGTCAACCATTTGAATTTAGTTTATGATTTCTTTTTGGTGGAAAAAGGGATTTACTACTTGGTAAGTGATCACAGTCAAATCAAGTTGCTTAATTATTTTAAAAAGAAACATTGGATTTTATATGTCACCAAAGAGCAATTCGATGATTTTCAACAAGAAGTGCTTATTCACTTAGATAAAAAGATTAAGATAAACTATTCGTTTGTTAAACCTGCTCCAAAAACAAAATTGGCCAATTTGGCTTTTGAATCCACGAGTCGGATATATATTTCAGAAACGGATGATTTTATCCAAATTACTCCCGTTATAGCTTATGGTGAAAGAGAAATTCAACTTCTTTCAAACGAAGTTTCTTTTTACAAGCATCCCTCTGGAGATTATTTGAAAATACCGAGGGATGAAAAACTGGAAACTGTTCTTTTACATGCATTTTATGAAGGAATGCAAGACCAAGGAGAAGAATTATTTAGTTCGGTTTACATCAATAAAAATACCTTGTTTGATCCAGAGTGGTTTTTAACTGCTTTCGAAAAATGGAATTCAGCCGATTGGGAAATTCTTGGTTTTGATAAAATCAAAAAATGGAAATTCAGCCCACAAAGAGCGAATGTTCAAGTAACCATTAAATCGGGAATCAATTGGTTTGATACTGAGATCAAAATTCTCTTTGGAAACCAAGAATTAAACTTAAAAGAATTGCAAAAAGCGGTCCGCAATCGTTCACGTTTTGTCACTTTAGGAAATGGTCAGCAGGGGATTTTACCTCAAGAATGGTTGGATAAATTTGAACGCTATTTCCGTTATGGAGAATTGGTTCATGATGTTATTCGCACGTCTAAACTCCATTTTTCGTTGGTTGAACAATTGTATGACAAAGAAACGATTGACAGTACATTAAAGACTGAATTATCAACCTTAAAGGAAAAATTTGCTCAGTTTTCTCAACCGAAAAAAACGAAAATTCCTCAGAAACTTCAAGCGCAACTTCGTCCTTACCAAGAAGTGGGGTTCAATTGGCTTTGCGCTTTAGATGAATTACAAGTCGGCGGTTGTTTGGCCGATGATATGGGCTTGGGTAAAACCATCCAAATTATCTCTTTTTTCCTTCATTTGAAACAGCAAAATCGGAAAGGACATTTAGTCGTTGTTCCTACATCGTTGATTTTCAACTGGCAAAATGAAATGCAGAAATTTGCTCCTTCCTTGAAATTACATACTCATTATGGCACGAATAGACAAAAAGACAAGTCGCTTTTTGAAGATGCTGATGTGATTTTGACCACGTATGGAATGGTGAATTCGGATATCCAGTTTTTGATGAATTGCGAATTTGAATACATCGTATTGGATGAATCTCAAGCAATTAAAAATCCATCTTCACAGCGATTTAAATCCGTTCGTTTACTTACTGGGAAAAATCATTTGGTGATGACAGGAACTCCGGTTGAAAATAACACCATGGATTTGTATGCTCAAATGACCTTTGCCAATCCAGGTTTATTAGGAACTTGGAAGCAATTCAAAGATATTTATGCCACACCAATCGACCAATTTAATGATATTCAACGTGCGGAAGAACTTCAAAAACGCGTACAACCATTCATCTTACGTCGTACCAAAAAACAAGTAGCAACGGACCTTCCAGAAAAAACGGAAATGATGGTTTATTGTGAAATGGGGGAGGAACAGATGAAAGTGTATGAAGCATATCGTCAAGAAATGGTTGAATTTTTAAATGCTTCAACGGAATCTCGAAAAAACCTAGACATGATGCACATGTTAGCAGGAATGACGAAAATCCGACAAATTTGTAATTCTCCTGCTTTGCTTGCCGACGAAGAAAATTATGGAATGGAATCCGCAAAGATCAATGTGCTTTTAGAAGAACTTCAAAGCATACAACAAGAACACAAAGTGGTTGTTTTCAGTCAGTTTGTTGGTATGTTGGAACTTATTGAAAAAGAGTTAAAACAAATTAATCTCGGATATGTAAAATTAACTGGGCAAACGCGGAATCGAAAAGAAGTTGTAGAAAAATTTCAGCAAGATGAATCCGTTCGTGTTTTCTTGATTAGTTTAAAAGCAGGAGGTACAGGTTTGAATTTAACCGAAGCAGACTATGTCTTTTTGGTAGATCCTTGGTGGAATCCAGCAGTTGAAAATCAAGCAATTGACCGTGTTTACCGCATTGGTCAAACGCAAAAAGTGATTGCTGTTCGCTTGATAACACCAGGAACCATCGAAGAGAAAATGCTCGAACTCCAAAAAAGAAAACGTGAATTAGCAGGTGAATTGATTCAAACCGATGATGAAGCCGTTTCTAAATTGACACGAGAAGATTTCGCTTTCTTGCTTTCTTAAAACAAAAAATCCCGACATTGCTGCCGGGATTTTTTATTCAATCTAATTGAATTATTTTACAATTTTCATTTCTTGAATCAAGTTGTTCGCTCCGTAACATTTGTCGATGATCCACATCACATAGCGGATGTCACACACAATTGTACGTTGGATATTTGGTTCAAAATAAATATCACCAGACATTGCTTCCCAGTTACCATCGAAAGCAGTACCAATCAATTCACCATTCGCATTGATTACTGGAGAACCTGAGTTACCACCTGTAATATCATTGTTTGTCAAGAAGTTAACAACCAATTCACCTTTTTTGTTAGCGTATTGACCGTAATCTTTTTTCTGCCACAATTCTTTCATGCGTGGATCTACGTTAAATTCTGGATTTGTTGGATCTTCTTTTTTCATCAATCCATCCATTTCTGTGTAATAATCGTAGAATTTACCTTCGTTCGTTGTGTATGGTAGAACTTTACCATACGTCAAACGCATAGTAGAATTGGCATTCGGATAGAATTTTTTGTTTGGTTGCATCTCGCGAACACCTTTCACAAACAAACGAGTTGCACGCGTCAATTTTTCTTGCGCTTGTTTCACTTCGTCTTTAGAAACTGCAGTTACAAATGCATTATCCAAATCTTTGATCAAAATAAATAAGGGATCAGTAGTCAAAATTTTCGCATCATAATTGGCTGCAAATGCCTCAAAACGTGCTTTATCTGCGAATACAGAGAATGATTTTACACGACTAATGAAAGATTCTACACTAGCAGCGTCCATTGATTTTGCTATTCCAACTCGTTGATTAGCAGGAATATCTTTCAAATACATTTTCAATACTTCTTGCAAAATTTCAAGCTCGATATTCATGTTGCGATCTGCAAACAATTCATTCCCTTGCTCAAATGCCATTGCACGAATTTGTTTTGCTCGATCCGTATTCCCTTTTTCTTCAGCATCATTTGCTACTTTTAGTAAGTAAACCAATGAATTGATATCCACCTGACGAATAAATTCACTTTGATATACACGCAAATAAATGATTTCTTCTAAGGTTTTTGTACTCGCTTCGATATCTGTCAAAACGCCGTTGTATTCCGCTTTTCCTTTCGAATACGCCAAAAATTCGCTTTCAATTTTGCGTTTTTTCTCAGCTACATTGTTGTTTTTCAACTGAGTACTTTGACCAATAAAGTATTTCCAGTAATTTGCTACTTGAGCATATTTAGATGAATATTTCAATCGAACTGCAACGTCTTTGTCCATGTATTTCTTCATGATTTCCAACTTCTTAGCACGAACATCAACAATTTTTGGTTGCTCAACGCTTACCGCTTGATCCACTCCAAATGAAGTCAAGAAACGATTTGTACGACCAGGGAAACCAAGAATCATCGCATAATCATTTTTTTGAACTCCTTTTAAAGAAACTGGTAAACTGTGTTTAGGAGTTAATGGAACATTAGCATCAGCAAAACCAGCTGGTTTTCCGTCTGGAGCAGCGTAAATACGGAACATAGAAAAGTCAGCTGTGTGACGAGGCCACATCCAGTTGTCTGTATCACCACCGTATTTTCCAGAAGATTGTGGAGGTGTTCCAACCAAACGAACATCTTTAAACGTTTCTTTTACAAACAAATAGAATTCATTTCCATCGTAAAAATCACGGATAAATGCTTCGTAATGAGTTCCTTTAACTGCATCAGCTTCCAAAATTTTAGACAATTCTGCAATTTTAGCTTGACGTTGTTCTGTGGTCATGTCTGGAGTCAACTCTTTCGTAATTGACTTTGTAACATCTTCCATACGGATGATAAACGTAGCTGTCAAACCAGGTACAGCAATTTCTTCTGCCAAATTTTTCGCCCAAAAACCATTGTCCAAATAGTTTTTCTCTGGAGTAGATGCATCGGCAATCGCATCGTAACCACAGTGGTGATTGGTCAATACCAAGCCTTTTTGGGAAATAACTTCACCGGTACAAAATCCACCAAACGAAATAATCGCATCTTTCAACGATGATTTGTTGATCGAATAGATTTGTTCTGCGGTTAATTTTAACCCATTTTTCTTCATGTCTTCGTAATTACGATTCAACATGAACGGCAGCCACATTCCTTCATCTGCTTTTGCAAACTGCGTGAACGCTAGGAGGGAAGCCACTACAAAAATTTTCATTCTTTTCATTGACTACAATTGTTTATTCAGCCCAAGGGCAATTTTCATTTTTCGATTGGCTAATTTACTCATTTCTTCTTAACAATTGGCTAAAAATTTATTTATTTGATATATCAATTAAATATTTTCTATTTAACATAATTTACGGCCTTAACTTTTTCCATAGAATTTGAATCGCAATTT
>CAYRMV010000047.1:7210-21475 GCA_964425255.1 uncultured Flavobacteriales bacterium | reverse complement strand
AAAAAACAGTTGACACCTGCATTGATTGAATCGACAGAGTTTTCAGACGATAATTTCAATCGAATGGTTACAACGTGTAATGCTTTGGAAGCAAAAAGATTGAAAATGTTTCCAGTAATTTACAATTATGTGTTTTCGTATTATTCCTTGGTTCATAACAAGCAATCTGCAGCCAGTATTAGCAATTGGAACAGTACAATTGATAAATTGATGGACAACAAAAACCCGAAAAAGCTCGAGGAGTTTATTGATTTTTCACAAGGGTTTTTCTCCGAACGAAAATTGGTTGAGGAATCCGGTCATACGTGGTTTTTCTTTCAAGGAAACTATTCATTTACCTACACCGATGACCAACCTTTTGTTCAGTTTGAATCCGGGAAACTCGTTTGTGCAGTAATTAATACAAGTAAAAAAACAGCCGACGAAAAACCTTTTTTAGATAGTATTGTGGTTTATGGTACAACGGGTAATTTTGATCCATTGTTGAAGAAATGGTCTGGAAATGAAGGGAAAATTACGTGGGAAAAAGTCGGTTTAGACCCCATGAAAACGTTCGCAACATTGAACAAATACCAAACTTCACTGAGATCCAGTAATTTCAATTTAGATACAGTAACTCTAACTTCGCCCTATTTTTCATCGCCTATTCAAGGGAAATTATCGGAACGTGCTTTCAAAATTATGCGGGAAGATGATAAAACGTATCCCTCGTTTATTTCTTTTGAAAAAAGATTGAAAATCAATAATATAAAGCCAAATGTCAATTACGAAGGAAGTTTTCAATTAAAAGGAAAAGATTTTGTCGGTTTGGGGACTTCAACGGAACCTGCTAAGGTTTTTGTGATGCTCAATGGAAAAGTGAAAGCAAAAATGATTGCGCAATTATTTATCATTAACGATGAAAAATTGGAAGCTATGCCTGCTTTAACAACGTTTTATTTTGGCGAAAAAGATTCCATTTTTCATCCAGGGTTACATTTTTTATATGAGTTAAAACCAAATAAAATTGAGTTCAAACGTGGAATGCCGGGGATCGGTCAAACTCCATTTACCAATTCGTACCACAACGTGGATATGTATGTCCAAAAATTGGTGTGGACGCATGGAATGGATGAAATGACATTGACTTATGATTTTGGAACAAGTCAAACCCAACGTCTTGCTCGATTAGAATCAACCGCATTTTATGATGGACAATTGTATGATCGTTTGCAAGGTTTTGAGTCGGTTCATCCTTTATTGGCCTTATACAATTATTCATACAAATACGACGAAACGACCATGACCGAAGGAAAAGCGGCAACAGCTCTAGGGAAAACCTTGGAGCAAGTTCGACCAACTCTTCTGTCATTGAGTAGCTATGGTTTTATCAGTTTCGATGGAGAAGCCAAAACGATTACAATCAATCCAAAATTGATTCATTTTATCAATGCTAAATCAGCGAAAAAAGATTTTGATAACCTAAGTTTTGTATCAGATTTACGCCCAAAAGCTTTGGAAGGCTACACTCCCGAACAAATTGCACAAAGTCCAGAACTACAAAATGTGGAGAAAACGTATAAAGAACAAAGTGAAAAACGACGTTTATTGGAACGATTTGGCTACATCGATCTTAAAACGATGACCATACATTTGGATGCAGTCGATCAAGTCCGCATTTCAGATGCTCAAAACACGGCTGTTTTTCCTACGAACAATAAAATTGCGATTGGAAAGAATCGAAATTTTGATTTCGTTGGTTATGTCAACTCAGGGAAAATGGAAATCTTGGCGCAACAAGCCAATTTTGATTACGAAGCCAACAAAATTAATTTGCTTAAAACAGATTACGGTCGTTTTCGTGTAAAACCTTTGACTGAACAAGACGGAAAAGAAGCCATTGCGATGGGAAGCACGATTTCTGGAATGATTGGAGAAATATTAATTGATGCACCGAATAATCGCTCAGCAAACAACAAAAAGATCACAGATTTCCCTAAATTGGTTGTGACAAACAAGCCTAATATTTATTACAACGACCGTTCGATTTACCGTGGAGCATACGATAGCAGTCGTTTCTATTTCACCTTAAATTCCTTTACGATTGATAGCTTGGATAATTTTGCTGAAAAGAAATTGTTTCTCAAAGGAGAATTGACTTCAGCTGGAATTTTTCCAAAATTCAAGGATTCGGTGCGTATCATGCCAGATTATTCGTTTGGTTTTTCCACGCAAGCACCCAAAGATGGATATACTTTTTATGGAACAGCGGCGAAATACAACAACAAAATTGTACTTTCAAACAATGGGCTCCAAGGCTCTGGAGTGATTGCGTTTATCCATTCTACGTCAGATTCCAAAGCATTCACTTTTTTACCCGATTCAACCGTTGGTTTTGCTGAATTTGAAAACAAACCGATGGAAGTTGGAGTACAGTTCCCAGATGTAACTGCCAAACGAGCATACATTACGTATGTTCCCAAAGCGAAAATGTTGAAAGCAGCATCCACGCCCCAAGAAGAATTGGTGATGTTTAACAAAGAAGCGAAACTCAATGGGGTTGCTGTCATTCAAGAAAAAGGAATGACTGGAAACGGAATCATCAATTTAAAAGATGCAGCACTCGGTTCAGATCGATTTAAATTTTCACGCTGGGATGCGGATGCCGATACGTCGAATTTCAATTTGAAAAACAAGTACCAAGAAGAAGGAGAAGATCCGCTTTCGGTCAAAACAGATAATGTGAATGCACACGTTTCATTTAAAGAGCGAAAGGGAATTTTCAAATCTAATTCAGGCGAGTCGAAAGTGATTTTCCCTGTCAATCAATATTTGTGTAAAATGGACATGTTGACTTGGTTTATGGATCAAGAATCACTTGAATTGGCTAAAAACAATGCAGGTTCGGATATAAACATCGATGCAGGGTTGAATCTGGCGACACCGAATTTTTATTCGATTCATCCCAAACAAGATTCGTTGCAATTCCGTGCTCCTAAAGCAAAATATAGCATGAAAGAAAAAACCATCTATTGTTCCAATACGGAATACATCGATGTGGCAGATGCACGAATTTATCCGGATAGCATGAAAGTAACGATTCGCAAAAAAGCAGAAATGGATCCGCTTGATAATTCAAGAATCGTAGCCAACTACATTACAAAATACCACCAGTTTGTGGAAGCAAATACACGCATTTCAGCTCGAAAAGCATATACATCTTCTGGGAAATATCCGTATTATGATGCCGATAGTGTTCGCACTTACATAACAATGACCAAAATAGGTTTAGATACGTTATTTCAAACGGTTGCTGAAGGAAAAATTGCCTCAGATGCAAACTTCAAATTGAGCAAGTATTTTGATTATTATGGTGATATTAAGATCAAGGCTGCCAATCCATTAATCACGTTTACAGGAGCAACGCGTATCAATCACAACTGCGATAAATTTGCAAAAAGTTGGATGTCGTTTACTTCCGAAATTGATCCGAAAAACATTCAAATTCCAGTGTCAGAAAAAATGAAAACCTTGGAAGGAAAAGCCATTTCGGCAGGAATTGTTTGGCGCGATTCCAAAGACATGGACAGTGTGAAAATGTATCCAACCTTTTTGTCTTCTCTTACCGATGCAAACGATCCGATTGTCATGACTGCGAGTGGTTATTTGCAATACGATGCGGGAGCAAAAGAATTCCAAATAGGTTCCCGTGAGAAATTAGCGGCACGTAATTCCAAAGGAAACTTTTTGGCCTTGCATACATCAAGTTGTTCGTTGAATGGCGAAGGTGAAATACAGATTGGAATGAATTACGGTGAAGTGACTGTTCAATCGGTTGGGACAATTAACTACAACCAACAAACAGGGGAAACATCCATGAATCTTACTTCCCGTTTTTCGCTGCCAATTGATAAAGGAAGTTTAGAGAAAGCAGCGCAAAAGATTAAAGTTACGGAAGGTTTAAATCCAATGGAGTGGAAGGGAACGACCTTTGAGCAAGCACTTGTTCAATGGACAGATCAAAAAACAGCGGATAAATTGAAGGAAGAATATTTAACAAAAGGCGATATTCGAAAATTGCCTAAAGAATTAGAGCAAGCAGTTATGGTAACAGGCTTAAAGTTGGTTTCCTATGATAAGTCTGACAATCCGGAAAAAAACGGGTTGATTTCAAAAGGAAATGATGCAGTTTTGGTTTCGATGTTTGATCAAACTGTGTTGCGTTCTTTGCCAACCAAAGCATATTTCCAGCAAAATTATTCTGAAAATGTTACAGGCGATCGTTTTGGGATATTCTTCTCCGTACCGGGTGGATTGGATTATTTCTTTGACTATGCAATGACCAAAAAAGACGGAGAGTTGAAAGTGATCACCAACGATACAGATTACGAAAAAACGATTGTAGAAATGAAAGACGATAAGCGCAAATCCAAAAACTTTAGCTACAATGCTACTCTTGATCGGGTAATGTTGAGTATCTTTATGCGCCTATTTGAAAATTGATTGAAATGAATTTTTTGATTTTTGGTGTAATTGCTTATTTATTGGGTTCGATTCCAACAGCTGTTTGGGTAGGGAAGAAGTACTACGGAATGGATGTTCGCGAACACGGAAGTAAAAATGCAGGTGCAACCAATACCTTTCGTGTTTTGGGTAAAAAACCAGGAATTCTCGTATTGTTAATCGATGTTTTCAAAGGTGCACTTGCCGTTTTGTTACCGTTTTTTATCCTTCAAAATCAATTGGATTCCGAATCTATTATTCACATTCAATTGGTTGCGGCAATTGCGGCAGTATTAGGACATGTTTTTCCCGTTTTTGCTCAATTCAAAGGGGGAAAAGGGGTTGCCACTTCTTTGGGAATCATTATCGGAATTCACCCTGCTGCAGCAATGATTTGTTTGGGGATTTTCCTCGTAATTTTTATTTTGTTTCACTACGTTTCGTTGGGCGCAATTGTTGCATCCATCGCTTTTCCTTTGTTGATCGTTTACTTGTTTCAAGTTGATTCCATTTGGTTGCGCGCATTTGCGATTGTTTTGGGGGCGGTTGTCATTTTTGCACACAAGAAAAACATCGTTCGCTTAATGCAAGGAGAAGAAAACAAAATGAACCTTTTTAAAAAATAATCGTACTTAAGAAAGAATTGTAATTTTATACTTTCGAAAGTACTTATCGTGAATAAATTAAAGCTTTTATTAGTTCTACTCGTTTTGTGTTTTTCCTTCGTTGGAAATACGCAAGAAACAGAAGCGCAACTAAAAGTAAAAGCGGAAAAAAGTTATGTTGAAAAGGACTTTCTAACAGCAACCGAATCGTATCTGAAATTACTCGCACTTCAACCGCGTGATCCGTTTTATAACTTGCGCTACGGTGTTTGTGTGTTGAACAATTCTACCGATAAGCAAATAGCAGTTAAACACTTAGAATTTGCCGTTGCTAATTTGAGTTCAGACCCAGAAGCACATTATTTTCTAGGTAAAGCCTATCAACTTAATTACCGGTTTACGGATGCGCTCCGCTCGTTTGAAAAATGCAAATCGATGGTGGATGTTCGTAAATTTCCTTTTCCAGTAGAGTTTTCAATCAAAGAGTGCAAAGATGGAGTTGGTTTGCTATCTTCTTTTAATGAATTGATTGTATTTCAAAAGGTTGCTACCGATAAAAATGCTTTTTTTAGACAATATTCTTTGGATAACGTTGGTGGTGACATTGTAGTTGCTGCGAATTATCAAACCAAGGAAGACAAAAAAAACAAGCACACGCCGATCATGTATTTTCCAGCGAAACCCAAATTTGTATTCTATGCAAGTTATGGTCAAGTGGAAAGCAATGGTTTGGATTTGTGTATTCGTCAGCGAAAACCCGATGGCACTTGGATGGATGCAGTTCAGCTTCCCTCACAAATTAATACGGCTCGAAATGAAAATTATCCTTACTTCGACAGTAAAACAGGGTATTTGTACTTTGCATCGGAAGGCCATAATTCCATGGGAGGATATGATTTGTTTCGTTGCAAATATGATCCAACAACGAATGAAGCTGGAACAGTTGAAAACCTTGATTTCCCTATTTCTTCACCAGATGATGACTTTTTATTTATTCCTGATACATTAGGAGAATATGCTTATTTTTCATCTTCCCGTCAAGCACAAAATGGGAAAATTCACATTTATAAAGTCAAAATAAAAAACAATCCCAATCGCTATTTTGCGATTCAAGGGAAAGTGAAAGGGAATGTAGATGCTGTTCGTTCGATCGAATTGGTTGATCCTGTTTCTCGAAAAAGTTTAGGAACCTATGAACCAGACGTTTCTGGAAATTATACCATTATTTTACCTAAAAACGGCAAGTATGAACTGCGAATTCAAACTGAATCGAGTAAAGAGCCGTTCATTTCGAAAATTGATATTCCCAATCAACCGACTTTCAAACCATTCATTCAAACGATAACACAGTCAGAATACAACGGAGTAGAGGATGTACAAGTAGAAAATCGCTTCTCGGAAGATCCGAATGAAATTCAACGGTTGTATGCAGAAGTTATTCGAAAACAAGCAACCCTTGAACCGACAAATGAATTTTATTCAACCGAAACGGGAGAAGCATTGCTTGCTATTCAAGATCAGCTTAAAAAATTAGATTTGGAAGATTTGTCTCCGCAAGAAATCAAAGACAAATTAATTGAATTGGTGAGCAAAGACCAAGAAAAATTACATGATATACAAACAAATCAACAGAAAATCTGGCAAGAAGTTTCCAAAAATGCAGGTGAAATTTTAAAAATTCAAGCAGAAGTTCAGCTTTTGAGTTCCAAAGCTACTACTGAAAATGACCCCAAAGTTAAAAAGGAATATTTAGAAGAAGCAGCACAAAAAATCGATGAAATCAATTCAAAAAGAGCTAAATCGAATCATTTGATTGCATACGCGGATTCACTGTCGACAATTGCATCGGAAACGAAAGTTAAAATGAATGCAACGGCAGCAGTTCATCAATCGGTGAGTGAATTACCTGCGGAAGTGACTTCTGAACAAATTATTACCGTGATTAAGGATCACGAACAAAAATTGATTGAAATTCACCAAGAAGGTTCTGCCAATGCCACTGTCCAGTTAACCAATCAATTGCTTGAAAAGAAGAAACAACTGAGTTCGATCCAACCACAACGAACAGAATACAATCAGTCAATTAAACAAATTAAAGCAGAAATTGCGGATTTGGAAGGAAAGTTGAATGTTGCCAAACCGAAAGACAAAGAAGCGCTTGAACGACAAATTGCTTCCAAACGCAATGAGTGGACGATTGTCAATCAAGAATTGGCCCGATTAGACAGCAAAGCAGAAGCAATTTCCAATGAGATACGTCAATTGGAAAATCGATTGAACGAAGAGCAAGCCATTCAGCGATTGGCCTTGAGCGGGGCTGCTGTTTCATCTGAGCAAGCGAAAGGAAAATTAGCGGAAACACAAAATCCGAATTTCAATACCTTACAAAATTACATTTCCAATGAGTTGGCGACCTTGAAAGAAAGCGAACCAACAACAGAAATAAAGGAGTTGGTTTCGGAGCGAAATTCATGGAATCAAAAACGAGATGAAGTACAAGCAGACAAGCAGTTGTCAGATGCAGAAAAGAAAATAAAAACGTATGAATTAGAACAAGAATGGGCAGATTTGATTCAATCCAAAATAGACGAAGCAACGAATAATCCCGCTTTTTCGGACGATCAACGCTTCGCTTTACGCGCAGAACAAGCTGAGTCGGACAAACGCTTAAATGAACTTGAAAATTGGGCAGAAAAAAACCAAGTGAATCTGGTTGAAACTTCCCCTGAAATTGCGGAAAATGAAAGTTTTGAAAATCAAAAATCAGCAGTTTTAGCAACCGAAAAACCGATTTCGATTGAATCGTGGAAAAATCAAGCTGCCGATTTAACGGATGCTGAGCGAATTGAAGAAAGTAAAAAGTATGTTCAATTAGCGGATAGTCAACTTGCTAAATTAGATGAACTGTTACAAAAGCAACCGACGAACAATGAGTTGCAAGTAAGTAAGCAAAATTGGACGAAGTGGAAAGAAGAAATAAGTGAAATTAGTTCTACAACAAAACCGACAAATTCAATTGATCTAGTTGCGGAAAAGAAGAATCAGCTTTTGGCGAAACAAGTTCCGAATAAGAATTTGGAACCTGTGAATGGTGTTAATCAGTTTGAAACGAAAGAAAAACTCGATGAGCAAAAAAATGCTTGGCTCGAAGAAGCAAACGTGGAAATTAATGAACTGAATACACTTATTAAGGAAACTCCTAAAGACAAGGAGTTAGCTAGTAAAAAGAAAGAATGGGAAACGTTTAAAAAGGAAGTTGAACAGATAGAATGGAAAGAGGGGTCATCGGAAAATGTGGTCAATAATCAGCCTGTTTCAACAGAAAAATCCGACCGAATAACGGCATTAGAAGAAAAGAAAAAACAACTTGAAGCAAAAACGCAATCCAAAGAAACATTTAGTGAATCGGAGGCTTTGACGCAAAAAATAAAAGAAAAGCAAGCGTTTTCTGTAGAAATTGACAAAGCATTGGTTTTAGTTCAGAAAGAAATTGAAAAGCAAGCAAGTAATGCTGTTTTGGTTCAAGAGAAAGAGCAGATTCTTGCATTGAAAGAAGCAAATGACGCTGAGTTAGCTGAAGTGAAACAAATGCAGTTAAATCAATTGAAAACGGAGATTGAACCGAATCAATTATTGGTTAAAATCGACAAAACATATCAATCAGATATACAAAAAACTGCTCCAAACCAAGTTGATGCGTTGATTCAACGAGAACAAGCATTACAAACAAAACTTTCTGCTAAAATTAGTTCGAATGAAAAAATAACAGCAAAAAGCGACAAACCAGAGTTGCATGCTGAATCGGAAGTATTAGCTGAATTACTTGAGGCATCCAAAGAAAGGGAAGCGCAATTCCAACAACAAAAACAAAAAGGAATTGAGAACATAGAAGAACCCGGGAATCAATTGGTTGAAACAAATGAATCAAACGAGGATAGTCGTGTGGTTACGGGTCCTGAAACGGCGCCTAAATCACTTACCAAAGAAGTTGAACTGGCTGAGTTGATAGAAAAACGGGATGAATCTGCTCCCTCTGAACGAAAAGCGATTGAGAAACAGATTCAAGTAAAACAGCGTGAAGTTAACGAAGAGAAAGTGAAACTACTGCAAGATCAAGTAGCCGAAAATCAAGTGTTATTTGATCAAAAACGAAAGTTGCTTGGATCGATTACTGTTGAAAATCCTGAATTTCTAACTGAAAAACAACGCTTGATTGAAAAACAGCAAAACATCCAAGATCAACAAGTAGCATTGCAAAAAAATAAAAACAGTGCTACTGCTTTTGTGGAGTGGGAAAAGCTGAGAACGGAGCAAGAAAAATGGGTGGAAGAAGTCAACGAGTTTGAACGTAAGATTTTGGTTGAAACTTTGGCTGCGGAAAAGCAAGTAGATCCAATTACATGGAAATCAGAAACAGTTTTGCGCCAAGAATCGAGACAACTTTCTGAACAGAAAAACCAAATACAAGCTGAAATTTCGAATTTAAAAGCGGAGTTGGAGATTGCTCCAAAAAAAGAGCTTGTAGCGATTCAAAAAGCCATAGAAGAAAAGGAAAATCAGCTTTATTCAATCGAAAACAAGCAAGAAACGATTCAAAAAGAACAAGAAAATAGAAAAAAAGTATCCAATCAAGTAGTTGATAAAGCATCAATCAATCAGGAAGTTACCTTTCAACAAGAACAAGAGTTAGCGACAAGTGAAAAATATAAAACGTATTTTTCTGCTTTTCAACGCAACAAAACAGCGGAAAATTCCGTAAATTCAACAAGAAAACAGCTGGAAACGAAGCGAGTTCAATTGGATTCAATCATTCAATCTTCGTTATCAACTAAAGAAGATCAGCGATTGCTACTACTTCAAAAAACTGAAGAAATTGCTTTGCTTGAACAAAAGTTGAAATCGGAACTAGTTGTTTGGGGAAAAACAGAAGAAGAACTATCGGCAATTCATTCTGGGGAGGTCGATAAACTGGAGATGATGATGATGCAAAATTTGGTATTAAGAGGTGTCGACCCGATTGCACCGTTGTTTGTTGCTGCTTCCATGGTAGCATTGCCAACCGATGGATTTGCTTTAGTTGAAAATCCTTCGGAAACAACAAAGAGAATAGAAATTCCATTAGAGGCAGAAGTGCCATCTGGTTTGGTGTATCGTGTACAAGTCGGGGCATTCTCCAAGCCTATTCCAGAAGAAAGATTCAATGAATTCACACCTGTATCGGGCGAAAAACTACCTAGCGGAATTACACGTTATATGGCAGGTTTCTTTACGAATCGAAAATCAGTACTCGATGCTCAAAAAACAATTCGTGGAATCGGTTATGGCGATGCTTTCCCTGTTGCATATTGTGATGGGAAAAGAATTTCAATGGACGAAGCTCGTCGTTTGGAATTAGCGGGACTTTGTTTGCCAAAAGGAGTAGATGAATTGATGATTGAGCTAAAAGAAAACACGGCGAAAGCATTGTTGGATGATACAACCAAACGCGTAATGTTGAAACGGGATGAACTAAGTTACAACCAAGCGCCAGGTGCAGCAAAAGCAGAAACAGCAGAATCTAAGCAAGGTTTGTTTTTTACTGTTCAAATCGGAGTGTATAACAAGCCCGTGTCAGCAGAAACAGTGAAAAATATTACGCCACTTGTGACCAAACGACTTGCAAACGGTCAAATTCGTTATTCATCGGGTGTTTTTGCAAGCATTGAAGATGCGAAACCAAAAAGAAATGAAGCAGTAAACAAAGGAGTGAAAGATGCTTTTATTACAGCGTATTTTCGAGGGGAGCGCATTACTTTAGCAGAAGCGCAACAAATTTTAGCAGAAAAAGGAAATTCAGTAATAGATGTTACAGCAGTAAAATCAAACAAAACGAATGAAAATCCTTCCAATGAACTGGCGAAAAACACAACCGATTATGCGTCAACATCTAATCCAAAGGATGCTGTTTCATTCAATGAGATCCTATCAGAACCACTTCAACAAGCTGAAAAAGCGGTCTATTTTATATCTAAAAGTAAATTTGAAAAATACCCACTTGAACTCCTAAGGAGAGTCAATCAAAAAGGGTTTTTCTATTACGATGAAACGGCAAAACACGTGTATTCTATGGTGTATAAAAACGAAGATTACATTCCAGAAGTTTATTTTTATCGCAATGAAATTGACACCATTTACATCGAGGATCGTCAAACGCAGTTCCATTTGCATCAATTCAAAGTGGAAGGGATTATCGCAGCGAATCAGTTTGAAGGTGATTTCATGGATTGGTTCATTCGCTTAGCTGTAAAAAGGGAAATTTGGAAAGCAGAAGATGGATATCACGTTCGTTTTGAAATTCCATCGAATGATTTGATGGAATGGTACCGTGTTCGTTTAGAGCGATTTGGGTTTTCTGTGAAAGTCTATCCTTACCTTTTAGAATCAGAAGAATCTAAAAATTGATTTTCTTCCTTGTCCTACCCATTTTTGGTGAAAGCAATGTTCCCAGCGAAAGTTTTTTCGACTGAATATATTTCGTACATTTGTCGCCAATTAAATACTTAAAACTGAAAAATAATGGCGCACAACATTAAACCGGGTGTAGCTTCCGGAGATGAGGTTCAAGCAATATTCAAGTATGCAAAAGAGAAAGGATTTGCATTACCTGCTGTGAATGTAACAAGTTCAAGTACTGTTAATGCTGTGATGGAGACTGCGGCAAAATTGAACGCGCCTGTCATCATTCAGTTTTCGAATGGAGGTGCACTTTTTAATGCTGGTAAAGGACTTTCGAATGAAGACCAACGTGCTGCCATTGCAGGTTCTATTACGGGGGCTTTGCATGTTCACAAACTAGCTGAGTTGTATGGTGCCACAGTGATTTTACATACCGACCATTGTGCTAAAAATTTATTGCCATGGATTGATGGTTTGTTGGATGCAAGCGAAGCTCATTTTGCGCAAACAGGAAAACCATTGTATAGTTCGCACATGATTGATCTTTCGGAAGAACCTTTAGAGGAAAACATCGAATTATGTAAAAAATACTTAGCTCGCATGTCAAAAATTGGCATGACATTAGAAATTGAGTTAGGAATTACAGGTGGTGAAGAAGACGGAGTTGATAATTCTGATGTTGATTCATCTAAATTATACACGCAACCGGAAGAAGTAGCGTATGCTTACGAAGAATTGATGAAAATTTCGGATAAATTCACTGTTGCAGCTGCTTTTGGTAATGTTCATGGGGTTTATAAACCAGGAAATGTAAAATTGCAGCCGATTATCTTGAAAAATTCGCAAGAATACATTCAGCAAAAATACCAAACAGGTGCCAATCCAGTTGATTTTGTATTTCATGGCGGATCAGGATCTTCGTTGGAAGAAATTCGCGAAGCAATTGGATACGGTGTTATCAAAATGAATATCGACACCGATTTGCAATTCGCTTACACAGAAGGAGTAAGAGATTACGTTTCTTCAAAAATGGATTATTTGCGCACACAAATCGGAAATCCAGAAGGAGACGATCAACCCAATAAAAAACACTACGACCCACGCAAATGGATTCGTGAAGGTGAATTGACATTCATCAAACGATTAGAACAAGCATTCGCAGATTTGAATAATGTTCATACTTTGTAACAGAGTATTGACCAAATAATAAGAAATGAGTAGTTGGTTTAAAAGAAAAAGAGAAGGAATTACCACGTCCACCAAGGAGAAAAAAGAAACTCCAGAAGGATTGTGGCACAAATGTTCCAATTGTAAGACTGTTTTTACACAAGAAGATTTTATCAAGAATTTCTATGTGTGTGATCGCTGTTCTCACCACGACCGTATTGGTTCGGAAGAGTACTTCAAAATATTGTTTGACGACGGTGCTTACACCGAAATTGCTGCAGACATTACTTCAGGTGACCCACTCGAGTTTACGGACACGAAAAAATATGTAGATCGTGTAAAAGCAACTCAAAAATCGACTGGTTTGAAAGATGCTGTTCGTTCAGCTCATGGAAAATTAGACGGAATGGATTTTGTTGTTTCTTGTATGGATTTCAACTTTATTGGAGGTTCCATGGGAGCTGTCATGGGAGAGAAAATCGCACGTGGAATTGACAAAGCGATCGAATTAAATGCACCTTTCATGATTATCTCCAAATCTGGAGGTGCTCGTATGATGGAAGCAGGTTATTCGTTGATGCAAATGGCTAAAGTAAGTGGGAAATTAGGGAAATTAGCCGAAAAGCAATTGCCTTACATCTCTTTTTTGACTGATCCAACAACAGGTGGAGTAACTGCTTCATTTGCCATGTTAGGTGATATCAACATTGCTGAACCAAAAGCATTGATTGGTTTTGCTGGACCCCGTGTGGTGAAAGAAACCATTGGGCGCGATCTACCTGAAGGATTCCAAACTTCTGAATTTTTGTTGGAGCACGGTTTCCTTGATTACATTGTTGAGAGACCTAAATTGAAAGAAACACTTGCTCTTTCATTGAAGTTGTTTAAAAATTAGGATTAAGTTCCTACGAAAATAGGAAAGGCTGTCTCATACGTATTTGGGCAGCCTTTTTATTTTAACCTACTTTTTATCAATTAAAGTTTCTTTTTTATTGTTCGGATTCATAAATTTGTATCAAGGATGCAAGCACATAGGTGTCGTTGTTCATCCATCCCGCTTAGGCGGGAGCCCATGCAGTATATTTTGAAGCTTAACAATTTATGACCCTAAGGGAATGCTTGTTGAACCAATGGCGGGCCACATTTCGGTAACGAAAAGCGGATTTTTCCAAACAGTGGATTACAACGGTAGACAGCTACTCTAAACGTGTTTTCTGGAGCCTTCAGAAATCCAGCTGCATGGGTTTGGTTAGTCAATTAGTTGGTTAGTTGATAGTAATAAGTACATAGTTGACAGTAGAAAGTGGACAGCTAGGTTTGTTCTTTTCCTCCTTGAGGAGAGCTAGGGAGGTGAGTTCATAAAATAGAGCGAGAAACAGATTGAGAATGAGGATTAAAGGGACTTAGTTGATAGTTGATAGGGAGAAGAAGAAAGTTGACAGTAGACAGTAAGAAGTTGATAGGGATAAGTGGATAGTTAGGTTTGTTCTTTCCCTCCTTGAGGAGGGCTAGGGAGGTGACTTCATAAAATAGAGCGAGAAACAGATTGAGAATGAGGATTAAAGGGACTTAGTTG